>JAKLQT010000144.1 GCA_022013205.1 Candidatus Omnitrophota bacterium
ATGAAAATGATTTTCATTAAATTATAGTAGAAATTAAGAATCTCCCGCCTAAAAGACGGCGGTATTTAATTCGCGTAGAGCATGTTAAATAATTAAAAGGGAGAGCTTATTCCCCCTTGCTTAAGCATTTGAAAATTTCTTCGAAATTTTCTGCATAAGCTTCGGGATAAATTCGCGCAAATAATTTACGTTCGCTATGCTTCGTAAATTATGCACTCATTTAAAGGAGGTGATTAAAATGCCAGGTGGAGATAGAACAGGCCCTATGGGAATGGGGCCAATGACAGGCAGCGGCGCAGGTTACTGTGCCGGTTATCCTGTGCCGGGTTACATGAATCCAATTTTCGGACGTGGTGGATTTGGTTGTGCCCGTGGCTGGGGACGCGGGATGGGTAGAGGTTTTGGCTGGACAGCAGCTTATCCTGATGCCTACGGTACCGCTTATATGACTCCGTCATATCCAGCTAATGTTACTCCGAAGCAGGAAGCGGACATGCTCAGAGCTGAGGCTAAGGCCATGCAGGATTCGATAGGTGCTATAAACCAGCGCATAAAAGATCTTGAAGCTGCTCATGCATCAGAGGCTAATGAGTAAAAAGTAGGTGGGGATAGTAAATATAAAGCTATCTCCACTAGTTTAATATTTAAAGGAGGTTAATTTTGAAAGTAGCAATTTCAACAGAAGGCGATATTGTATCAGCTCATTTTGGACGATGCCCTGGCTTTACGATCGCGGAAATAGAAAACCAGCAAATTTTGAGTAGGACAATCATTGAGAATCCGGGGCATCACCCGGGATTTTTGCCTAAATTTTTGCAGGAAAAAGGAGTAACCGTGATTGTTGCCGGAGGCATGGGAATGCGGGCTCAGGAGTTATTCGCGCAGGCTGGTATTCAAACAATAATGGGAATTAGTGGCAAGGTTGATAGTGTGATTGAAAAAGTTATTTCCGGTACACTAGAAGGAGGCGAAAGCCTTTGTAATCCGGGAGCCGGTAAAGGTTATGGTGTAGAGAAAACAGCTTGTGATCATCCTAATGAAGATAATTGTGAGCATGAATAGGAGGTAAGGATATGAAAATTTGCGTTACTTCACAGGGAGACGGGTTAGATTCAGCAGTTGATCCGCGGTTTGGCCGCTGTCAGTATTTTATTATTGCGGATACGGATACATTAGAAATTGAAGCGGTAAAAAATCCAAATATTGACAGTTCAGGCGGCGCGGGTATTCAGTCCGGCCAGTTGATCGCAGAACATCAGGCCAAGGTTGTTTTAACCGGTAATGTCGGGCCTAACGCGTTTCAAACTTTGAAAGCAGCGGGCATTGAGGTTATTACCGGGGTTTCGGGAAATATAAAAGAGGCCATTGAAAAATATAAAAACAATGAATTAAAAACAACTGATGTACCAAGCGTGAATTCGCATTTCGGGACAAGTTAATACAGGGGAAGAAAAATGGCTGTTAAAATAGACAAAGGTAAATGTACGGGCTGCGGGACAAAAGTTTCTCATCAGTCAGGGATACCCTGCTATGAAGCAAACTGTTCAAAATGTGGTAGTCGTATGGGACGGGAGTAATTCTTGGAAGATAAAGTATTAGAAAATCATAAAAAATTCTTAGAAAGAATTGAATTTTATAAAAAGTTTGGCCTTGATCAGATAAAAGAAAGAGAATTTATTTTTAACAAATCATTGCCTATTGGGGGTGATATTTTAGAAATCGGCACAGGTAAAGGGCATTTTTGTCTTGCGTTAGCCAAAAACGGGTATCGGTTTACTACCATAGATATAGATAAAAAAGAGCAGAAAATCGCCCGGCTTAATCTCACTTATTATAACCTTGAAGATCTTGTAAATTTTAAAATAGAAGACGCCCGGCATTTAAGCTTCCCGGATAAAAGTTTTGATGTAATATTTTGTGTTAATGTGTATCACCATTTAAAAACTCCTTCTCAGGTGCTGGAGGAAATGTCGCGGGTACTTAGCTTAAAAGGAAAGATTGTATTGGCTGATTTTACTAAAGAAGGTTTGGATATTATAAATAAGTGCCATGAAATAGAAGGCAGAAAACATGGCCATTGCGGCAGCAACCTTGAAACCGCAGGGGAGTTTTTTTCTAATAGAGGATTTAAAATACGGCAGGAAAACAGTTTGGCGCAGGAATTGGTTGTTGCCGGCCGGGGGTAAGTATTATGATTATAGCAGTGGCCAGCGGAAAAGGCGGAACCGGCAAGACTACGGTTGCGGTTAATCTGGCTTTATCTATAAATAATGTGCAGTTTCTTGATTGCGACGTTGAAGAGCCTAACGCGCATATTTTTTTAAAGCCGGTTATCGAAAGAGAACAGAAGGTATCTATCCCTGTGCCTGAAGTTAACGAGGAAAAATGTACTTACTGCGGAAAATGCCGGCAGGTGTGCGCTTATAACGCGTTTGCCGTACTCCCGCCGCAAAAAGATAAAAAAGGCAGTATTTTAGTTTTTACTAATCTATGCCATGGCTGCGGCGCGTGTAGTTTTTTCTGTCCGCAAAAAGCGATAACCGAGGTTAATAAAGAGATTGGGGTTATAGAGTCGGGTTATTCCGGTTCGATTCAATTTATTCACGGTAAACTCAACATCGGTGAGGCTATGTCTCCGCCGTTGATCCGGCAGGTCAAAGATCATGTTGATCCTGCCAAAACAGTAATTATTGACGCGCCTCCCGGCACATCATGTCCGGTAGTTAGCTCGCTCAAAGGAAGTGATTTTTGTCTATTGGTTACTGAGCCTACGCCTTTTGGACTGAATGATCTGGTTTTGGCGGTAGAGGTGGTAAGAAAACTTAATATCCCTTTTGGTGTGGTGATTAACCGGGCGGATTTAGGAGATAGTAAAACAGAAGAATATTGCGCGAAGGAAAGTATTCCAATCTTGATGCGCATTCCCTTTAAAAAAGAAATAGCAGAGGCATATTCGCAGGGGATGACTATAGTGGGAAAATTACCGGAATATAGAAAATTTTTTTTAGAATTATTTAACAGGATCAGGGACAGCAAAGTGAACATAGGAGAGGTTGATGAGTAAAGAAACGGACATCCTGGTTTTAGGAGGTGGGCCTGCGGGCATAGTCAGTGCAATAACCGCAAAAAGGTATTACCCGGATAAAAAAATTTTATTAATGAAAAATGTAGCTAATGGAGCGATCCCTTGCGGGATACCTTATATGTTTTCCAGTTTAAAAAATCCTGAAGAAAATAAATTAGGCAACGCGGTGCTTGAGAAAAACAATATTGAACTTGTAATAGACGAAGCTCTAGATATAGACCGTATAAGTAAGGAAGTCGCAGGCAGTAGCAAAGAGAAGTACCGCTATGACAAATTGATTATTGCCGTCGGTTCTTCTCCAATTATTCCGCCGATCCCCGGGATCGATAAAAAAGGGGTTTATCCTATTTATAAGGATATGGATTATTTGAAGAAGGTTGTAGAAAAAATCAAGAAGGCGAAAAACGTCCTGATAATAGGAGGCGGTTTTATCGGGGTCGAGTTTGCTGATGAAATATCCAAAATAGAATGGGGTCAATGTATATTTAGTAGAGATGTTTCCGCATCTTTTAATCAACTCGTTTGATCTGGAGTTTTCAGAGCTTGTCGAAGAAAGATTAAAAGCCCGCTGTGTTAATATTTTTACCAATACCAAGGTAAAGGAAATTCGCGGTGAAGGGAAAGTGGAAAAGGTTTATTTTGATGATGGTAAAGAGGTGGACGTTGACAGTGTTATTTTAGGAGTGGGCGCGGTTTTTAATCCGCAATTAGCAGTTAAAGCGGGAATAGAGCTAGGACGAGGTAAGGGGATATGGGTCGATGAGTATATGCGTACAACAGATCCTGATATTTTTGCCGTAGGTGCTTGCGCGGGCAAAAAAGATTTTTATACACGTAAATATACTCCTGTGATGCTGGCTTCTACGGCTACGGCAGAAGCCAGGATTGCCGGAGCTAATTTATATGAGCTGAAAGTAATTAGAGAAAACAAAGGGACGATTGCAATTTACTCTACCTATATTGACGGCCTGGTATTAGGTTCAGCCGGGCTGACTGAGCAAAGCGCTAAAAAAGAAGGGTTTGAGATTGTCAGCGGCATCGCTCAAGGCATGGATAAGCACCCCGGAACATTAACAGGTTCAAGCAAGGTTAAGGTGAAGCTTATTTTTTCCCGCAGATCAGGTATAATCCTGGGCGGCCAGGTAGCAGGAGGGATGTCTTGCGGGGAAATGATAAATATTATTGGAATGGCTATTCAGCAAAGGGTTTCTTACACAGACCTTGAAACACTGCAAATGGCTACGCATCCTTGTTTGACTAGCGCGCCAACAATGTATCCTATTGTGCTGGCAGCAGAGGATGCCGCGGATAAGGTATAAGATGATAAAGCAGATAGTGATAATTAGCGGAAAAGGAGGGACAGGCAAGACTGTTCTTACCGGCGCGTTAGCGGCATTAACGCGAAATAAGGTCATGGCTGACTGTGATGTTGATGCTGCGGATTTGCATCTTTTACTATCCCCGGAGATTAAAGAACAGCATGAATTCAGAAACGGAAAAACAGCGCGTATTGATAAAAATTTATGCCGTCAGTGCGGTAAATGTTTTAGTGTGTGCCGGTTTTTCGCCATAATACATGGCGGATCTGCTGACGGAGGGACAATTACGGATGATTATATAGTGGATTCTGTTGCTTGTGAGGGTTGCGGATTTTGTAGTTTTGTTTGTCCTCAAAAAGCGATAGTCATGGAGGAGAATATCTCCGGAGATTGGTTTATCTCCGATACCCGGTTTGGCCCGATGGTGCATGCTAAGCTGGGTATTGCCGAGGAAAATTCCGGAAAACTTGTGGCATTGGTGCGTAAACAAGCAAAAGAGCTGGCAGAAAGAAACGGCTGTGACTGGGTGATTGTAGATGGTGCGCCGGGTATTGGCTGTCCGGTCATTGCTTCTTTATCCGGAATAGACTGCGCATTGGTGGTGACTGAGCCTACGCTTTCCGGATTACATGACGCGGCACGAGTGATAGAAGTCGCAAAGTATTTTAATGTGCCGGTAAAGCTGATCATTAATAAATATGATTTAAATTCCCGCATGTCAGAAAAAATAGAAACATACTGCAGTGACAACAATATTGATTTTGTGGGAAAAATCGTTTTTGATAAATCAGTGGTTATGGCGATGGTGGAAGGGAAAACCATTATTGAATATAAAGATTGTCCGGCGAAAGAAGCAATTATTGATATTTGGGAGAAATTAAAACAAAACCTAAAAAATTGGTAGTGTCAAATAAAGCATGAAAGGATATGAAAGAATTAACTAAATATTTTTAACAATACGAAAAAATTAGGAAGGAGGGCTAAGATGAAAGACATTAATGGGCGTTTTTCGGATAAGTTTAGAAGCCATTAGATTAAAGCATGAAATCGATCATTTACAAGGCAGGATGATTATTGACCATATGAATATTTTAGAAAAATTAAAATTCAAATTGGGCAATACAGGAGAAATTAAACATGCCGACATATGAATATCAGTGCGAAAATTGTGATTACAGGTTTGAAAAATTTCAGAATATGAGTGACGCGCATATTAAGGAATGTCCCCAGTGCGGCCAATAGATAAAAAGGCTAATCAGCGGGGGGGCAGGTGTGATCATGAAACATAATAATTTTTACGCCTCTAATGTTAGAAAAAATAATATTTCCGCTGGCGGAACCTGCTGCGGCTGAGAAGAACGCTGCGATAAGCCGCCATGTTCAAACGATAGAGTTTGTAAAAGATAATGGAAGCTAAAATACTTTTTAATAGCGAGGCAATATCTGAAAAATTATCAATTGGCTGGGGATTTTCCTGTCTGGTTAATAAGTGTGTTTTATTTGATACCGGGGAAAAAGATGAATATTTATTTAACAATATAGCAAATATGGAGATCGATATTTCCCGCATAAAAACAGTTGTAATTTCTCATGACCATTGGGATCATATCGGCGGGTTATGGAAATTACTGGAACAGCAAAAGGGAATCAAAGTATATTCATGCCCGAATTTTAATTCAGAGTTTAAAAAAAAGGTTGAGCAATCACAGGGGATTTTAATAGAATCAGATAAATTTGTGGAGATCGAGAAAAATATTTTTGTAACCGGAGAAATTAAGGGGACTTATAAGGGAGAATATATGCCGGAACAGGCACTTGTTATAAAGACAAAAAAGGGTATCAGCATAATAACAGGATGCTCTCATCCCGGTATTATAAAAATGCTGAAAAAAATAAATAATGAGTTTCCCCAGGAATTAATTTATTCGGTATTTGGCGGATTTCATTTGATGGATGAAGATAATCGTTATATAGAAAACATAGCTGAGCAATTCAGAGAAATGAAGATTAAAAAAGCCGGGCCTACTCATTGCAGCGGCAAAGAGGCGGAAGGGATTTTTAAAGAGAAATACGGCAATAACTTTATCACGCTAAAATCGGGTCAGATTTTAGATATTTAAAAATAAATTTTTAAATATGATGAAAAAATTAATAATAAAAGGGTTCATTCAAAATTCTTTATTGGACTGGGAGGGGGAAATTATTAAAAGAATAAAAAACTAGTTAATCGCGATAAGCTAAGTAGAGAGGGTTTATGATTATGGAAGACAATTTAAATTCCTATCCAAAAGAGTTACAAGTATTGGTAAAGCATCCGCAATATTTCGGCCGGATGAACGCGCCGGATGGAGCAGCAGTTCTTAAAGGGCTTTGCGGAGATGAGATGGAATTTTATCTTGATATCGAAGATAGGATAATTCAGGATGTTAAATTTTTTACAAATGGGTGCGAGGCGACAATTGCCTGCGGTGAAATAGCCGCGCGATTAGCTAAGGGCAGATCTATTGATAGCGCTTTGGGTATTTCACCAAAACAGGTCAAAGATATTTTAAAGGCATTACCCGCGGAGCATAGTCATTGCCCAATACTAGCTATAAGCACTCTTTACAGGGCAATTGCCGATTATTTATTAAAGGTATAACCAGGATATAAAAATAATAGCTGCCGGTTTTTCCTTTATTATTCGTAAAAGATGCTAAATGAACTTTTGAAAAAGGAGATTTGAAATGCCATTTGGTTTTGGAAGGGGAAGAGAACTTTCATTTTACATGTTAAAGAATAATTACGTCGATATTTACAAAATCAAAGAGGATTTTAGCGTAAGAGAAACCTTAGAGCAATATCGAAGCGGACAACTGGAGTTAATTACCGCGCCAACACATCCGCTTGAAGAATCGCAAATCGATAACAAGGCGAAAAGTAATGAGATTAAATTTTCGTAATAATATTTTAAAAGAAAAAAGGGAGGTAATATGGAAGTTAATGTTAATGATAAGAATTTCAAACAAGAGGTGCTTGAATCAACGACTCCTGTTTTAGTGGATTTCTGGGCAGAGTGGTGCGGGCCGTGCCGCATAGTTGCGCCTGTAGTTGAAGAGATAGCAAAAGAATATCAAGGAAAATTAAAGGTATGTAAAATAAATGTGGACGAAGCTTCTGAAACAGCATCTAGTTACGGAATAATGAGTATTCCGACATTAGTTGTTTTTAAGAACGGTGAGGTTGTTGATAAAGTTGTCGGAGCACTACCTAAGGAAAAATTAGAAGCTTTGGTTAAGCCGCATATTTAATCTCAGGTGGTTAATTCCTCGCGGCTTGCCGCGGTTCCGTTTAAAAATGAAATAAGCAATTTGTAACGTTAGGACAAAAAGGTTGTGATATAATGAAGTGGTGAGTAAATATATCCATAAACGACATAATGTTTCA
>JAKLQT010000145.1 GCA_022013205.1 Candidatus Omnitrophota bacterium
AAATGTTGGCTACAATAAGATCAAGATTCTTACTTTTGAGTTTTTTTAGGCCGTTTTCAATAAGATTTTCCGTCTCTAAGGCAAAGCCGACAAGTACCTTATTTTTCTTTCTACGCCCCAGCCCTCTTAAAATATCAGGATTTCTAACAAGTTTTATTTGCTGCAGCCCTTTATCCTTTTTAATTTTACTATTGATTGCTTTTGCCGGACGGAAATCCGCGACAGCCGCCGTGCAAATTATGCAGTCTGCCCAATCGAAAAATCTATCCGCGCATTTCTTAAGTTCCAAGGCACTGCTAAAATAAACAGTCTTTACCCCCTTAGGACTTACCAGATGCGTAGGCCCGGAAAGCAGTACAACATTATTACCTCGTCTTTTTGCGCTCTGGGCAAGAAGATAACCTATTGTGCCGGATGAGGGATTTGAAATGAAACGTACAGGATCAATAAACTCTCTTGTAGGCCCGGCTGTAATAAGAATATTGTATTTTGCCTGCTTTTTTTTCATTTAAGCAATTTTTCTATTTCACCGGCAATGGCCGCTACTTCAGCTAAATGCCCGACACCAACTCTTCCGCAAGCAAGCGCGCCTTTAACCGGTTTGATCATCATATAACCGAAACTCTTAAGTTTCTTCAGGTTTTCCTTTACAGTCGGATGATTGTACATATTATCGTTCATCGCAGGAGCAATGACCACTTTCGCTTTAGTTGCGGTGATCACACAGCTTATTATCTCATCGCAATAGCCGTTTGCCAGTTTAGCTATAAAATTTGCTGTTGCCGGGACAACCGCGACCAGATCCACACTATCTGCTAAAGCAATATGCTCTGGTTCCCACGGCATATCCTCATCAAACATTTCCATGGCAACTTTTCTTGAGGTTATTGTCCTGAATGTAAGCGGTGTTACGAATTTCGCGGCATTTCTCGTCAACGCAGCAGTAACGCCGTATCCCTTTTTTCTTAAGAGCCTGATAAGCTCACAGGCCTTATAAGCACTAATGCCTCCTGTTACTGCGACAAGTATTTCTTTTTTTCTTTTCATATTTTTTTTAATCTTCTATAATAAATTCTACCTTGCCCTCTGCGATTTCCTGCAAAGCCACTGTAGAGAGTTTTTTACCTATTGTGTCTACCTTGGCTTTAGAACCATCCGTAAGCTCCGCAGTTCTCTTGGCAGCCAGTATTACCAGCTTAAAAATACTTCCTGTCTGCTTGATCAGATCTTCAATCGGTATCTCTGTCATTCGTTTTTCCTCCTATTTTTAATATCTTTTGCATCTTGAGGCAATAACTATTGCCATCAATTGTTTGAATGCTGTTTTCATGTCATCGTTAATTACTTCATAATCATAGTATTTCAAAAAGGTGAGCTCTTTTTTTGCGGCCCTGAGCCTCTGATTTATCTGCATATTACTATCAGTCTTTCTTTTCTGAAGCCGGGCACGCAAATGCTTAAACGACGGAGGCAGAATAAAAATAAACACGCAGCCTTTTTTTAAGTTTTTTCTGATCTGCATTGCCCCCTGTACATCGATCGTCAGCACCACATCCTTATTTTTATTTAAATTACTTTCCACAAACTTCCGCGGAGTTCCGTAATAGTTATCAAATACTTTTGCGTATTCAATAAACTCGTTGTTCTTTAATCTATTTTTGAAAACGCCTGCGCTTACAAAAAAATAATCTTTGCCCTCCTTTTCTCCGGGCCTTTTTTCGCGTGTCGTCACAGAGACAGACTGCACTACTCCGGGAACCCGCTTTATAAGTTGTTCGCACAAAGTGGTCTTTCCCGCACCAGAAGGTGCGGAAATGACAAATAATCTGCCATTTTTATTCATTTCTGTATTCTATCCTCTGTGTAACGGTTTCAGGCCGGATACTTAAAAGAATGACATGCTTTTTCTCAGTGATAATTACAGCGCTTGTGCGTCGCCTGTTAGTAGCATCAATACGCTTATTCTGGCCTTATTGATAAGCCCCCGGTTTAGCCCGGGTGAGCTTCATTTGAGGCTTTATTCTATATTTTGAACCTGTTCTCTTATTTTTTCCACTTCACCTTTAATAAAAATCACTTCTTTGGAGATCTGAAAATCAGACGACTTTGATCCTACAGTATTGGTCTCCCGGTGCAGCTCCTGAGCAATAAAATCAAGCACCTTCCCGACTTCATTGGGGCTTTTTAATGTGTTTTTGAAGTTTACAAGATGCGCAGATATTCTGGTCAGTTCTTCAGTAATATCACAGTTTTTGGCAAAAAGAGCCACATCTGTCTCTATGCGCTCACGGAGCACTCCATTTTTATCATAAGCTTTACCGACTTTTCTTTTCAGATTTTGTTTATATTTGTTTATTTCCTTTGGAAGAAAGATTTTGATCCGAAGCACCGATTTAGTAATATTACTTACGCGCAATAACAGTTCTTTATTAAGAGCAGCTCCTTCTTTGCGCCTCATGCTGATGAGTTTATTAATTGCCTTTTCAAGAGCATTAAACGTTGAACGCCATAAAATTTTTTTATTTTCCTTTTTTGGCTCAGAAATTATTACTTCAGGTAAAGACAAAATCTGGCTCAGGGTTATATCGCCCTTTAAATTAAACTTCTTTTTTGCGTTCTTAAGAAGAGTGTAGTAGCGCTTTAACTTCTTCTCGTCCAGCTTGATATCAAGCGACTTGTCATAAGTCTGTTCGCAATTTACCCAAAGATATAATTTGCCGCGCCTGACTTTCTTTTTTATTTCTTTTTTTATCTGTTCCTCGATAGGCTGCAAGTTCTGGGGCAATTTGCAGCTCAGCTCAAAAAACTTATGATTAAATGTTTTCAGCTCAACACTTATCCGCGCGTCCTTAAAGTCAACCACGCCTTTACCAAAACCAGTCATGCTCTTGATCAATTCTTTTCTCCTCATAGGTTAAACAATAAGTTTACTTTAATTGGCCAAAAATGTCAATATCGCAATCAAAACCCCAACTCCTAGATAGAAAACACTTTTCCTTTGCTTATCAAACAGATAGGGGGAATTATATTTGCGGATTTTAATTAGAGGTTCCCGCCTTAAATAGCCCGCCTGGCGCATTAAACAATTTTACCCGCCACATACATTATTTCACAAGATTATCAATATACCGCTTAATATTCTTATAACTTGCCGTCGGTTCCCCCGCCATATTACCATCCTCATCATAAATCCGGACATTCGGCACTGATCTTATCTTAAATTGTTTCACCACCGGAGTCTTCCAGTTTTTTATATCTACTTTCCGCAAATAAACATTCTTATATTTGAGAGCAAGTTCTTCGAGTTTTGGACTGATTATGTGGCAGGGGCCGCACCATTGGGCGTAAAAATCAATTATTGTTATTTTTCCCGGAACCAGCAGAGAATCAAGATCAACAAGCCTACCCTTATTATCTATAGACTTTATTTTTTTATATTTTTTAGTTTTTTCTTTTGATGATTTTGTTAAAGGAATCGCCTTTTTAACAAGCGGAATTTTTTGTTCTGGTTTAACAGAATCAGGCTCTGGAATAATTGCGGGAGATTCTATGATTTTATTATCCCATAAATCTACTACTTTATTATCTTTAAGCTTAATTACACACAAAGGGTATTCCAGGATTACAACGTTTTCGCTTACCACTTTGCCTGAAGGTTCCCCAATTGCCGCCAGGATCTCTTCCTCAGAACTGCCAATAACAAACTTATTATCCGCGCTGCATAAATTACAAGCAAGCAGGAAAACCGCCAGGCAAATGAAGCTCACCCGGGCTCCCTCTGAAATTTTGCAAAAATTTCGAGGACTTAGTCCCGGGAATGCTTTGCATTCCACGGGGAAAGC
>JAKLQT010000146.1 GCA_022013205.1 Candidatus Omnitrophota bacterium
CTACGCAATGAAGTGCTTCCGCTGCTTCGCTTAGGTAATGCCTTGAAAAGCGTGCAGGTTAATCCGTTGCAAAAGTCTGAGGCTGTTTTAGGTGTGGAGCAGGAGGCAGATCAAGATATCGCTATTGTGGTTGTCGAGAGCGGCACGAAAAAAGCAGGGCTGGTTGTGGGCAAGGTATTAGGACAGCAGGAAGTTGTCATAAAATCAGTAGGAACTTTTTTAAAGGGAATTAAAGGATTTTCCGGAGCAACAATATTAGGGGACGGAATGGTAGCATTAATTATTGATGTTGCCACCTTAATTGGTTAGTTTATTTTCAACACTAATCTTAAAAATTGAATTAGAACTCTTAGGGAGGAAAACAAAATGGCTGAGTTAACAGATTTTCAGCTGGACGCCTTACGCGAAATGGGTAATATCGGAGCAGGGAATGCGGCAACAGCACTTTCTCAGCTGATTAGCGAAACAATTAACATCAGCGTTCCATCTGTTAAGGTTGTACCTTTAGAAAACGTCTCATATGTGCTGGGAGGCCCGGAGAGGCTTGTTTATGTTGTGTATCTTGAGGTTTTGAGAGAAATGTGCGGGACAATGTTGACCATTTTTTCACCGGAAAGCGCGGCTTTTCTGACGAAAAGGCTCTTAGGAGAAGATGCCGTTGATATGCAAACCGAGATAGCCCAGTCAGCATTAAAAGAGGTCGGATCTATCCTGTGCGGTTCATATCTTAGCGCTCTGACGCAGGTAGTCGCGATGAATGCTGTTGCAAGTGTTCCGGCTCTGGCTAATGATATGCTCGGAGCAATGCTTGATTTTATTCTTGTAGAGATCGGGCAAATTGCGGATGAGATCTTTCTTATTGATGTAGAATTATATGTTTCTAATACACGGCTGGAATGCTCTCAGCTGTATCTGCCTAAGCCCGAGGCATTAGATGCTGTGATTTCCGCCCTTGGTATGTAGGAGAGGAAGGCAGGATAATGAAAAACAAATCGGATCTTGTTTTTTCTTTAGATATCGGAACACGCAAGGTGGTAGGTATTATTGCGGAAAAAACAGCCGATAAATTAAAGATTATTGATGTAGAGGTTGTTGAGCATCAAACAAGAACAATGCTTGACGGCCAGATACATAATATAAATGAAGTTGCCAAGATCGTAATAGCTATTAAAGAGATCCTTCAAAAAAGGCTGGATGTAGAGCTTCGGGATGTTGGGGTAGCTGTTGCCGGGCGGGCGCTTAAGACAGTTAAGGCAAAGATAGATAAAGAACTTTCCCTAAACGAGGAGATTACCGAAGATGCTGTTGCCAATCTTGAGCTGGAAGCGGTAAGCAGTGTTTTAAATAACGCAAAAAGTGATTTCGGAAGTGTTGATTTTTTTTGTGTCGGTTACAGCGTAGTATATTATGAGCTGGATGGGGTGCTCATCGGTGACCTGATAGGCCATTTCGGCCGTAATATGTCAGTTGAGGTGATAGCAACATTTTTACCCCGAGTTGTACTGGATAGTATGCTTAGTGTTTTGCGCCGCGCAGGGCTTGAGATAATTAATCTCACATTAGAACCGATAGCGGCAATAAATGCTATTATTCCTCAAGATATCCGCAGGTTAAATCTCTTACTATTAGATATCGGGGCCGGGACCTCTGACATTGCTCTGACAAAGGCCGGGTCTGTTTTTGCTTACGGCATGGTTCCGGAAGCAGGCGATGAAATAACAGAATTCCTGTGTGAAAAATTTATTATTGATTTCAGTACTGCCGAGATAATTAAAAAGCAGCTGATCAGGCAGCCAAAGGTACAGTTTAATGATATTCTCGGCCGAGAACATAGTGTCGAATCAAAAGAAATTATTGACGCGATTCGTCCGCGTGTAAATAAACTTGCAGAGTCTATAGCGCGTACTGTGCTTGAACTTAATCAAAAAGTGCCTCACGCGGTGGTTTTAGTCGGAGGAGGAAGCCTTACGCCTCTTTTTGAAAAGGAGCTTGCCGCAAGCTTTCCTTTGAATGAAGAAAATATCGGTATAAGATTGCCGGAGATGGTCAATGAGGTGGTAGATAAGACAGGCAAACTTAAAGGGCCGGATATGGTAACGCCGATGGGTATTTGTATTATGACCGCAAGATGCACGGGATTAAAGTTTGTAGAGTTATATGTTAATGATAAACGGGTTAATGTGCTTGATCTGCAGCAAAATCTTGATGTGCTGAGCGCCTTGGTTGTTGCCGGTGTTGATAAGATGAAACTGTATGGTAAAATAGGGTATGCTATCTGCGTACAGGTAAACGGCCGCTTAAAAGTGATCCGGGGACAAATGGGCAAGCCCGCGCAAATAAAACTTAATGATCAGAAGGCTGATTTGACAACCAAGGTTAAGGCCGGAGACAGGATCTTTTTTGAAGATGCTGAAAACGGACATAACGCGCAGGGAAAAATCTCTGATGTTGTAGAGATTAAAACAGTAAAGGTTATTGTCAATTCGCGGGAAGTTGAGGTTAGTCCGCGGATTTTTATGAACGGAAATGCCGTAGATGCTGATACCCGGATTGCGGACCGTGCTAATATTGAATATAATGAGGATGTCAGGGTAAGAGATATATTAGCAGCGATTAACATTGATGATAGTTCTCTTGAAGAACGGGAAATTGTGGTTCGTATAAATAAAGAGCCGAGAGTGTTGTCGCAGAGCAGCTTTTTGCTGCTTGTCAATGAGCAAAGGGCGACACTGGATTCAATTGTGCCTGATGGAAGTATCATTGAGTTTAAACAAGACCAGGCAGCATTCTATAAGATAAAAGATATCATTGATATACCCACTGCTGCCAAAAGCATAGAAGTGAGTCTAAACGGAAAAAAACAGATTATCCCGGGAAATAAGGGAAGAATTTTTATGAACGGCCATCAGGTAAATCCGGATGAATTTATAATTGACCGGGCAGAGATCATTACCCGGCCTCCGGAAAAGGTGCCGCCAACAGTTTCACAGGTGCTTGAGAACCTTGAGTTGAATTTAGATGAGCAAAAGGGCAAGTGCATGAAAATTACGGTTGACGGGCAATCTGCCGGTTTTACTACGCCTTTATCGGAGGGGACAGACATTATGATTAAATTTGTTGAAAGGGAAGAGCCGATTGCCTAAGTTTTTGTAATATAAAGAGTTAGCGAGCACAATTTATTTGGTGCCCGCTTCTTTTTTACTGTATAGGAAAGTATAAAAATACTTTCCTATCTCCGCCAGATTTGCTTCGCAAATTAAAACGGCTGGGGCTGCGAAAATAGCCTGTAACTGGCGATAAAAGTGATTGCCGAAGGCGATTTTCTTGTGCGGCAAAATCGGTATTTAATGGCTTTTCTTTTTAAAATATAAAACCCTCAAGTCCCGCAAATTGTTGACTATGCCGTTTAAATAAGCTATTATAATTGACTATGTACAAGGATAAAATTTGATGAAAAAACTGGTAATTGTAGAATCTCCGACAAAAGCAAGAACAATAGGCCGCATTTTGGGAAAAGAATTTGTTGTTTATTCTTCTATGGGGCACATTATTGATCTGCCGAGGCGCAAAATCGGCGTTGATATTGATGCTAACTTTATCCCTACTTATGTCGTCATTCCGGGAAAAAAGAAAATCCTCACACAGCTTAAAAAGGAAGTAAAAAATTCAGATATTGTTTATCTGGCCACTGATCAGGACCGTGAAGGTGAGGCAATAAGCTGGCATCTAAGAGACAGGCTGCAGGACAAGAAGAAAACGCTTGAATTCCTGCGGGTTGTTTTTCATGAAATAACTCCGCAGGCGATAAAAGAGGCCTTTGCGGCTACAGAGCATATTGATGAAAATAGAGTAAACGCGCAGCAGGCAAGGCGCATTTTAGACAGGATAGTGGGATATTTCCTGAGCCCCCTGCTTTGGAAAAAAGTAGCAAAAGGCTTAAGCGCGGGACGTGTTCAGTCAGTCGCGTTAAAATTGATTGTGCAAAGAGAAAGGCAGATCCAAAGCTTTATTCCGCAGGAATACTGGAAAATCGAAGCGCTGCTTAAAAGAAAAAAAGAAAAGTTTGAGGAGATTACCGCTGAGCTTATTAAATATGAAAATAAAAAAATTGATTTAAATAATAAAGAGCACTCAAGTGAGATAATCGAGGAATTACAAAAAGAGGACTATATAGTATCTTCTGTAAATAAGAAGGAAAAAAGACGCAATCCATACGCACCTTTTATTACCAGCACTCTGCAGCAGGAAGCTTTTAATAAACTTAAATTTACAACACGAAAGACAATGCTTATCGCTCAGCAGCTTTACGAAGGAATAGAGCTCGGCGATGAGGGCCCCATAGGCCTTATAACCTATATGCGTACAGATTCTGTACGCATTGCTGATGTTGCCTTAAATCAACTTCGCAGGTTTATCGGGGACAATTGTGGCCATGAGTATCTTCCGGCAAAACCGCATGTATATAAATCAAAAAAATCAGCACAGGAAGCGCATGAAGCTATCCGGCCGACATCGATTGATCGCAGGCCCCAGGAATTGGAAAAGCATCTAAGCCCTGATCAGTATAAGCTGTATGAGCTTATATGGAAGAGGGCTATGGCCAGCCAGATGAAGCCGGCTTTATATTTGACAAGCACTATTGAAATCACAGCAGGTAAATACCTTCTTGCCCTTTCCGGGTCTGTTCTAATCTTTAATGGGTTTTTGAAAATATATAAGGAAGAGGGCAAAGAAGAACTGAAATTAATTCCTGCTGTCGAGAAGGGGGAAAAACTTGATTTGCTGAAATTGCTCCCTTCACAGCATTTTACGCGTCCGCCGGCAAGGTACTCTGAGTCCTCACTGGTAAAGGATTTGGAAGAAAAAGGCATAGGCCGGCCGAGTACTTACGCGCCTATTGTGCACACTCTTATTATGCGTAATTATATTCGCAGGGAAAAAGGGTATTTGGCCTGCACTGAACTGGGGATGAAGGTTATTGATATCCTGGTTGAGTATTTTCCCAATATTATCAATGTTACTTTTACCGCTACCATGGAAGAAGAGCTGGACAAAGTAGAAGAAGGCAGTATGAAATGGGATCAGGCCTTAAGGGATTTCTATGTTCCGTTTCAGAAGAAGCTTGCCTACGCGCAGACAAATCTTAAAAAAGAAGTTATTCAAACCGATCAAAACTGTGAGCAATGCGGCAGGCCGATGGTTATTAAATGGTCGCGTACCGGAAAGTTTTTGAGCTGTTCCGGATTTCCTGAATGCCGCAACGCAAAATCAATATCCTCAGGAGTCAAGTGTCCGAATAAAGATTGTGACGGAGAGTTGATTCAGCGTAGCTCAAGACGGGGAATGCGTTTTTATGGATGCAGCAAATATCCTGAATGTACTTTTTTGTCAAAAACGCTTCCTAAAGAAGATGGGGCTGCTGAAGAGGAAACCCCTTAAAAAAAGTCTGCCGGAAAATAATCTGTAATTTTTCTCTTAAAGTAAGCGGGGTAACCGGAAATATGGAACGATATATAGATAAGTTCTTAAATTATTTAAAGGTAGAAAAAGACGCGTCAGTTCATACATTGATAAATTACAGCGTTGACATGAGAGATCTCTCGCTATTTTTAAATAACCGGGATCTTAAAACAGTAGATGTTTTTGATATCCGGAAATTTCTGGTCGCGTTAAGGCAAAAAGGGCTTAAAAAGGTTACAATCTCACGTAAAATGGCCTGCCTCAGGTCTTTTTTTAAGTTTTTAACCCGGGAAGGGCATCTTAAGACAAACCCGATGATCGGGCTGGTGGGGCCGAAATTAGAAAAAAAGCTGCCTTTATTTTTAGGAGAAGATGATATGGTGAAACTTTTAGAAACACCTGATGCCGCTGATGCTGCCGGGCTGCGTGATAAAGCTATACTTGAGACATTATATAGTACCGGCATACGCGTAAGCGAACTCGTAGGCCTGAGTGTAGAAGATATCGACTTTATTTGCGGGATTGTAAGAGTTTATGGCAAGGGAAAAAAAGAGAGGCTGGCTCCTATCGGCGATAGAGCGTTAAGGGTTATAAAAAATTACTTAAGAAAGCGTAAAAAGGGGATAGGGACTTCTGACCGTGCCGTGTTTTTGAATAAAGACGGGCGCAGGCTTACGGATCGCAGTGTGCGCAATATCGTTGAAAAATATATAAAAGTTGCCAGCATCAGGACTGATATATCACCGCACAGCTTAAGGCATTCTTTTGCCACACATCTTTTAAATAGAGGGGCTGACTTGCGTTCGGTCCAGGAATTGCTGGGCCACGCCAATTTATCTACAACGACTATATATACACATTTGTCAACGGAAAGACTGAAGAATGTTTATGATAAGACGCATCCAAGAGCGTAGAAGTAGTTAACAAAGTAAAAAGTAAAAAGAATTGGCATTAAATGTGTAATTTTCAAGATATGTTAACATTTGAAGGGTAAGGTCTGGTTAGTAGGCACCTGATCAGTCTATGATTAATTTCTAACTGTTATGCGTTTTTTAGCTGGTTACTATATTATCCTAATTCCTGAATAGAATTATACGAATGAAGATTGAGATAGGGGAAGTAAGTATTTAGAAAGAATTGAATAATCACTTAAAAGGTGAAGAAGTTATTTAAGAAGTAGCGCGGAGCAAACAACCAG
>JAKLQT010000147.1 GCA_022013205.1 Candidatus Omnitrophota bacterium
CCATCGGAGGTCGTTCTTTTTTACTCCTTTTTTTATTTTCTATTTAGGATTTAGGGTAAACGGACGGACGGCGTTGCACGCAAGATACGCGGAAAAACAGCCGGAATTCATTTGCTTGACGGTTCGGTACGTACCGCGAATAATAAGCCGTTATCCGCGCAAGCGGGATTAGCGCAAAACAACAACCACGTGTAGGCCATGAATCCCCCTGCAGCCCGCTTAAAAGAAACATTTTTTCTCAACCTATTCAGCATCTTAAAACACAGTCCTTATACTAATTAAGCAGAACGAACCTTTGCATATAAGCGTCTACCATCTTTTTATCCTGGTCATCCTTCCACCAGGAGAAACTCACTCCCGCGCGGTACTGGCCGTCTTCTTTAACCACCCACTCCACCCTGCCGAAGATACGTATACTGCTCGTCTGCCGGCCCAGGCGCAGGTCAATGCTCAAAGGCGTTCCCTCCGGTATCTTCTCCCGCGAATAAACCCCTACGCCGACCAGGCTGATATCCCGCGCCGTAAAAGATTCCGCTCCATTCCAGAAGCGGAACCATACCTGCGGGTCCAGCGGCCTTAGGCTGACAAAAACATTATGCGCAGCCCTTCTCCTACTCTGCCTCTTATCCGGTAAATCCATACCACCCCTTCTTGTTCTTAAAATATATAAATAATTTCAATGAGTTATATCGACCGACCAACAAACGTGACCGGGCTGACATCAATCCTCGGCATTTCAGGCAAATCTTTTCTTTTAAATTCAATCTCACTGCTTAATCTAACACTTGTCCCTTCAAGCTGAGCCAACTCATTTTCTTCCTCTTCTGATTGAACATTCATGTTCAAACCTTCAATCTTTTCTTTTATATTATACGGTGTAAGAGAAGAAAGGAACTGACTCCTTTCTGCCTCAGGCAGCATATTAAAATTTCTCACAAAAGAATCCACAGATATCCCTATCTCTCCTATAACATGCAAAAATGTTCTGATTCCACGAAAATAATAATACCGGTTTTGTATTGTTTCATGGCTTATATCTAAACTTCTGGACGAACCAAAAAACATATCAGCTACCGGTACCATATCCCACACAGAACTGCTTCCACTGTAACTGAAGTTTGTATCTTCCTGATCCTCATTTATATACTCGGCCCCTTCAATGTCTGCTTGTTTTGCTTTTCTTTCAGCTATCGTAAACTTTTTAAAGCATGCCCATGTCAGATTAACAAAAAACTCCAGTACATCACAGCTTGCTCCTCCGGCAATCATTCTCCTTAATTCTTGCCGTTCCCGTATGGTCCTTTTTCCCTCCATATATCCAAGGTCGAGATCAATTGAGATTAAACGCTCTATTTCAGCCGCTTCCGGCTGCCGCAACAACAGATTTTCGACACTGATAAAACTGAACATCCACCAATACTGCCACTTATTTTTTTTAACAGCGTTGGCAATATCTTCTAAGACTCTCATATTCTCTTTAAGTAATTGCGTATTTCCATTTGCCATCTCTATTGCCAAAATAGCATGACCTGCCATTGGCCAGGACTTAAAAAAATCAACCGCCGCGATTTTCGCTATTGACTGAGTTATTATCTGCCAAGCATCTTCCCTTTCTTCCGGAGCAAATTTTTCATCTATAATTGCAAGTTTCGGCACTAGTTCCGCGATCATGCCCCTTACTCTTCTACCGAACACATTATTCGCATCAAGCGTTTTATAAAAGGGTACAGTCCACGGCATATCCAATTTAAGTAAATTTTCACAAACACCAACAACATCAGAGGCCTGCAATCTTTCAAGCAATTCCCGGTTTTCCTCTTTTGCCTGAGGAATCCCTTCAACCTCAATTATAACCTCCGCAACAAGGCTGCGTACATTTTTCTTTGGGCTGGTTCTTAAAATTTCATGCAGTTTATTTAATATCTTTTCTCCGCCGTTTTTAGTAATTACAACCAGCTTACCCTTATATACTTCTCTTTCATCGTGTTCAAAGCAAAAAACATCAAACCAATAAAGGAGCCATTCCACAGGATAGAATGTCCGCAGCACGCCAATACTCAACCTAGCACCTGCAGCCACAGCTAAAAAAGAAGTAATTAGCCAATGCTCAGTAATGAAATATTTAAACCTTGTCTGGAAAGCGGTTGCGCCTTCAACAAACCAACCAAGGCTTTTGCTTAAAACAATAAATGCCGGCGCCGAAATTAAAGTCCGTTTGGCATTATCGTTAATAATTCTTTCAATTTCTTCCATAAGCTCATTATCTTCAACTATAGGCGCTAATAAGTCACTAGTAAAATCCACTTCCTGCGCCTGGACAGTATCAGCAAAAATATCCTTTACCGCGACCTTTTTTTTACCTTTTAAGCTGGAAATATACTCCTGATAAACACCCCAATTTTCCGCATAACCGGAATTCTTAATATTTTCCTCACGCAGTCAAGTTTCAAATTCAGATTTAGACATTTTCTTTTTCTGCGCTTCTAAAAATTCTGCGTTTCTCATTATTGCCAAAACCTCGTCTTCTGTAGCAAAATACACATAAAGAGAGCGAACCTCTACATTATTTTTTTTCTCCCATGTAAACGCGCCCTCTTCTCGCACTCGCACTAGCTTTCCTTTTATCTCCTGTCCTTTTGGCAGCTCAAGCTCTTCTCTTAACTCTTCTCTCATTGCTTCTTCATATGATTGGCCTGCTTTAACATGGCCACCGTAAATGGACATAGCCAGCGGCTCCGAACGTTTATGATGCGCCCTGCGCTGCAATACTATTTTCCCGTTCGGTAAAACTATAAACGCATTAACAGTCCTGTGCCTAAAGGAAAGCCAATGCGCTAATTTAGCATCAAGGCTTCCGGCTACAACTTCCATACCTTCTTTCAGCTCAATAATATCCACTTCTTCTGAGCCAGGTTTCCAGTTTTTTTCTTCAATAAAAGAGCTCAATATCCGAGCAATATATTCTTTGGATTGCAAATCCTTAGGCTTTAATTTTTGTCCAAGTCCATATATATTATCTATTACTTGCTGGTACTTTTCTGATACTGGCACAGCGGTATTACCAAGCTGTCCTCCATAAAGATTATCAAAGTTCATATTAAACTGCTGTTGGCTGATTTGTATCTGCGCAGCTAAGGTATCTGTATTTTTATCTGCTGATATTTTCCCACCGCCTGCCCAGGCGACATCAAGTAATAGAAATGAATTGATAAGAATAAACGCGATTACCTTAAACCACAGCCCCTTGTTGCACATATTCATAACTTATCTCCTGATTATAAATTAAGCCTCTTTTTCGAGCAGACAAAAACGGTAATTAAGTATACCACAAGACTCCGGATATTGCAAATCATTAAGGCGTTGATATTAAATAAGTTATATCCGCAAAACGCTGCTGCGCAAAAAAGCATGAAAAACTGATTAACGCCCTTCGGGCGGACTTTTTTGCGGGTTATATAGCAAAGTCCCGCCACATGGACATTCTAACTTTGGCATCTCTCCCCGCTTATATTCCATCAAAGCAACAAATGCATCTATGACAATGTCTTCTACGTCATTTTCAAGCCCACACGAATTGCACTTGTAGGGATACTTTCTTGAGGTGCCTCCAAAGGGCATGTTCTGTTCCTGATTCGAATTCATCCCGGACTAACTCCTTCCAACCGTCATAAATCATCCCATACTTAGGATGATATATTTCCTCCAACTCCATCTCTGTTCCACATCTTTTACACCGCAATGGGTCTATCCCAAAGGCCGCTTTGATTCTCGCGTTATCGTAATAAAGGAAAACAAGGACTTAATCGTTGCGCTGTAAGCGGTCGACCATCTATTTTTAAAGAGATAAAGAACGAAACTTTTATTTCGATTATTTTAAAACCAGCCACTCATTTTGGCTACGAAACTGATTTTTGGACATCTAAACGAGTTCGCAATGTTATTCATGAACAATTCCATGTTTCCGGTTCACGATGGACAGTTTGGCGGCGTTTACGAGATTTAAATTTAACATATCAAAAACCAGAACGCCATTATTTTGAAGCGAGTGAAGAGCTTCGCACACAATGGCGAAAGAAAGAGTTGCCTAAAATTAAAAGAGAACTCCGACGATATAAAGCTATTTTATATTGCCAAGATGAATCAACTATCCGTTTAACAGCTATATTAGCGAAAACATGGGCTCCATGCGGGCAGACACCTGTACAACAAGTAACCGGGAACCGCGCTAGTATTGCTGCTATGTCTGCCATAAGTCATAAAGGACACCTGGTTTTTAAATTACATGAAAAGCGTATCACATCTGATGAGATTATTGAATTCTTGCAACAATTATTAACTCATCATAAAAGGCGACATCTGGTGGTTATTATGGATCAAGCGTCTCCTCATATGTCTAAAAAAACACAAAGCTTTATTGATAGTCAAAAACGTTTGCATGTTTTTTATTTACCACCATATTCACCTGATTGGAATCCTGATGAACAAGTTTGGAATCATTTAAAAAATTACGAACTTAAAGGACATCAAGCAAAAACTAAACAAGAAATGTTACATCTAACAGAACAAAAACTCACAAACATGGCTAATAATCCTCAACAATTACGAGGTATTTTCTTCCGTTGTTGTGTTGCAGAACTTTTGCACTGAGCTATAATTCATGATTTTCTCTTCAATTTCTTTATCTTTTTTAGTTCTTCCCCGTCTAATTTATCCTGAAATAGATGTCCACTTCTTTGGTACTTTACGTTATGGTATGTCGTGTAGGAGGTATTGATATACTGCATTATGCGCAAGATATTCGATTGGCGTGTTTCCATCAAAAAATGATAATGATTGCTCATTTTCCTGTTCTTGAGACTTACATAAAATTATACACAATCGCGGATTTTATTATTTGCCCGAGAAAAACTCGTTTATCGGGGTGTTTTACTTCAAAAGGCGATGCGGGAATCGGTTCCAAAAGCGAACTGACTTTTGAAGCTTTACGAAAAAGATACTGCATATGAGAAATATTTTTCCCTTTTTCAAAAAAAGGTGAAACAACAATTAAATCGATATCGCTATTTTTATCAGCGCTGCCATCAGCGTAAGAGCCGAATAATAATATCTTCTCTACAGGAATGTCTTTTTTTAACTCCTCCGCGAAACAGTTAATCAACTTATCTAATTTTTTATTCTTTTTTTTAACCATTCGTATGCCTTCTTTGTTTTCTTGAGATATTCAGCCACCATCTTTGAATCAATAATCTCAGTTAATTTTTCTCTGTAATCACCATACCTTGCTTCAACAGCAAAAGGAGTTAAATCTGCGAGAAAAACTTGAAACTCGTTATGTGATAACACGTATCTTCTGCTTCCAATCGGTATGGGCCATGCCTTGATTTTAATCCTTTCCTCCGCTCTTGTCACTCTAAGTTTATAAGGAAAGCTCTATCCGCCCCTTTCAAAAGGGCAGCCATCAGCTACGATCTCAATTAACGCATTTGTCTTAATTTCCGGCGCAGCGCCAGGCCGCGCTTTGATGAGCTTTTGAGGATAAATAAATGCATCTGATAAAGCCATTCGAGCTTTTGTTTCGGCGGGATTTTCATAAATTTCTTTAAGCGGTCTTTTTCACTTTCCCAGGTAAACCCCGTTAGAGGACTTCGTCTTTTTACTCCATTATAAAATTCTTTTCTAACGGGGCGAGATGGTAACTTTGAACTACCGTCATCTGCCTGATATTCACCACCGACTCCATCGGTGGCATTCTCTAACGGGGTAAAGATCATGATTTTTTCTTCAATTTCTTTATTTTTTTTAGTTCTTCCACATCTAATTTATCCACCGAACGCCCGGCTTTTTGTTTCATGATAATAAGGTTATCGATGGAAATAACCGGCAATCTTAAATCATCTATTTTCATCCAGACAATGCTTTTTCTTGCTTCCTGAAAAGACACGGGAGAATCGATGATTATATCAACCTCTTTGAACTCATCATCTTTGTAAAAGTTAAACGCCTTCATGTGTTTATTCCTGATCCAAGTATCCCGGATTGCTTTATCGGCAATATCCAGCGGATCTACCGGCTGTTTAACGCGATATCCTCGTTTTTGCAAAATTTTAACAACCTGTTTGAGGTTATCCTCGCTCATTTCAACTAAAATATCCATATCCGCAGTGCTACGCATTGCCCCTAATAAGTTTACTGCCAGCCCTCCCACAAGCACATATTTCACTTTCTGCTTTTGAAACGCGCGTAATATTTCCTCGTAGAATATCATCCTCGGCCCGCTTAGATTTAAAAATACAAAATAAATTATTTGCTTCAATTATACTGTTTTTATTCTATCATTTAAAAAACATATGTCAATGCCGCAGGTGAATTTATAAAAACAGCTTTTACAATCGGAACGAAGCCCGTATCGCGTGAGCGACGTTGTTGCAACGCCTGATTTCATCCAGCGCAACGGATTTGCAAAAACCCGGGATATCATCATATTTTTCATTTTTATTGCGCCAGTGATGATATGTCCCAGATATTTTGCCGCGAGCTTTCAGGTAACCGTCGCGTTTATGATCTATTTTCCGCCTTTGGTTTTCTTTTTATAATGATCCTGATGGGCAAGGATGAATTTTTCACTTTGAACAAACATGCCGCCTGAGCCGCAGCACGACATGCGGCCTTCGTACGGCTGGAGCATCTCAACCAGCAGCTTAACTACGCTTCGCGGTGTGTAAAACTGTCCGCCTTTTTTACCTTCGGCAAGCGCGAATTGCCCGAGAAAATATTCATACACCTGGCCGAGCACATCTTTGCTCTTTGCCTCTTCAGTGCCGGGTGCAATCGTACCCACAAGGTCGATGAGCCCGCCTAAACTTGCCCGGTCAAGATTCTGCCGGGCGTAAACCTTGGGAAGAACACCCTTGAGTGATTGATTCTGGCGTTCTATGGCTTCCATGGCTTCATCGACGTATCCGCCAATGTCTACCTTTTTGCCGTTATCCAAAAGAATCTCCGTTTTCTTGGCATTTGCGGCAATATGTTTCCATCAGGCAATAGGAGAAACAAAGAAAACTTTCTCTGCGGCGTATTCGTTCGGGTCTTCGGGATCGGCGCCTTCGTAATCGCCTTTACCTTTAACCAGTTTTGCATGCAATACGTCAAACGCATCCGAGATATATTTCAGGAATATCAATCCCCAGCTCTTCAGAAGAAATCTTTTTATTTTTTATACCTGTATTAAATTTCATATCAATACTCCAGAAACCAACCCTTACGCAAGTCGCGAATCAACAAAATCCCAGTTGACTAAATTCTTAATAAAAATATTCAGGTAGTCGGCTCTCTTGTTCTGGTAATCCAAGTAATAAGCGTGCTCCCAGACATCAACCGTCAGCAGCGGTTTTAGTCCATGCGCGATTGGGGTATCCGCGTTTGAAGTCTTCATAATTTCTAATTTTTTTTCTTTTAATACCAGCCACCCCCAGCCGCTGCCGAATTGACTCAAAGCCGCGCTCTTGAACTGCTCAACGAACCGATCATAGCCTCCAAAATCGGCGTTAATTTTATCTCCTATCGCTCCCGCGGGGCTCCCGCCTCCGTCAGGTTTCATGCATTGCCAATAAAAGGAATGGTTCCAAACCTGCGCCACATTATTAAATATTGTGGATTTTGAGACATCTTTAGCCGTTTGCGTTATGATACCTTCAAGACTCTCTTGCTCCATTTCCGTGCCTTTAATCAATCCATTCAATTTCTCAACGTATCCGGCATGGTGCTTACCATAGTGAAACTCCAGAGTTTTTGCGCTGATATGCGGGGTAAGCGCATCCTGGGGATATGGTAATTTCATTAATGCAATAGCCATTTCTCCTCCTTTTTTTTATCAACTATTTATTTAATAAAATCAAAATATACCGCAAATATAAAAAAAATAATTTATCCGTTCTTTTTCCGATTTTAGATGGATATCCATTAAAACCGTGACAATACGGATAGCAACGGTGGCGACAAGACCGATAACAAAGAATATCCAGGAAACAAAAGAATCCCCGCAATTTTTACGCTGTAAACAATTTAAACATTTCTTGTCTTTCATCACACTTTTTCTCTCCTTAAGTACGGCAACCCGCTATTCCACCGCGTAGGTGGAAAGAGGGTTCCGCGGGTTTATTCGAACAGCATATCTTTAATTTTTTTCAGTTCCTGCTGGTAATCTTTCCGCTCTTCCACGAATTCTCGATACTCGGCAGGGACAATATCCAATATGTCTTCAAAAGAGGTGATTCTTTCCGGCCATTGATGGATATTCAGGTATTCCTGATAGGATGAGGCGCACCATTGTTCCGGTTTTTCGATTAAAATTATACTCGCATATAAAAAATCGCTATATTGACTTTTTACCTTTTCTTTTGACTTTTTCCCGCTTTTTGCCGATTTCTCCAAGATCGATGAAATGCGTCTTGAGCTTATCGCCAAGCGCTCCATGACCAAGCATAGTCTACCCCCTCAGGAAAATGCATTGATGGCAACACCGTTACCTGCTATTTGGGAAATCTCAGACTGTTTCTCCCTGATATATTTTTTTATAACCAACCGCTCTTTTGCCAATAAGCGTATTCCTCTCTCCATTCCTCTTTTCTGAGGAGAATTATTCTCTTGAAATGCTCTCTGCCTGCCTCGATAACCTTCATCTGCTCCGGAAATACCTTTTTCTCTTTTATATCCCGCGCCATTTTTTTACCCAACGCATAGGCATCCTTTGTCTTTTCCTTTAGCACATACGCCGAAGAGGATACGCCGCCGGAATACTGCGCACCGCAGGTATGGGCATAATATTTGATATAGTCCAAAACCTCTTTATCCTGTCCGCTTCCGGAGGTAACCGCTGCCACGATATATTTACCCAAAAGCCGCCGGCAATGAATGAAGTGACTAGAGCGGTCAAAAAGCGCCTTCATCGAAGCCGTAACCTGATTTATATAGTTGGGTGTTGCTAAGACTATTCCTTCCGCCTCCAGCATTTTATTTAAGATGACGGTAATGCTGTCTTTTACCGAACAATTTAGGATCTTCTTGTGGCATTCTTCACAGTGCCGGCAGAAGCCTATATGATGCTCTGATAGATGAATAATCTCAAAGTCTGCCTTCGCATCTTCTTCTGCTATCCCCCTTAAAACTTCTTTAGCCAGGAGAAAGGTATTACTTTTTTCTTTATGCGGGCTTGATGAAATGAGCAATATCTTCATCTTTTACTACCTCCTTCCCGTATTATTCGACCAGCACAAGGCCGAAATAATTCGCCTGACAGCCATAGGAATCAAGGGTTTCGATTTGAAATCCGTTTTTACGCACAGTGGCAAAAACATCTATACCGCAGGCCTCCATCGAAGGCCTGGCCTTCTCCCGGTGCCGGCATTCCCCTTTTATGTTGCATCCCTTGCAAAGCATACAGGGCCCTGCGCCCATAGCCAGTGTCTTGTAAAAGCCGGCAAAAAATGCTTCCTTTTCCAGGCTAACCGCGACATTGGAGATAGATTTTTTAGCACTGCCTGGGTTATAAATCAAAATTGCCTTTTTGTAGCAATCCAATATCTTCTGGGTCTGTTCCGGGGGCGGGGAATAAGGCGGGCAGGTTAAACACCCTCCAAAGCCATCACAGCCAAATTGACACTTGTATCTCACCCAGGCCGCGGTCTTAACGGTCTTGGCATCGATAATTTTGGCCTCTTTTGCCCCTAATTGCCGTGCCCTTTTTTTTAAATCTTCCAGACTATTTTTTCCCATGGTAACTAATCCTAAAAATCACAACCACAGCTTTCCCCGTGTGGTTATGGCGTGTTCCTTCTACTATATTTTCTAAGTCCAGTTGTACTTTTGATCGAAAAATTTTTCAATGGGAAAGCTAGCGAGTAATAGAACACCATTGGTTAAAAAATGGATGTCCTGCTTCCCCTTGCTGAATTTACCGAAATGCCTTTTTCCTTCAGATACTGCTTTAATTGCCCGATACTGATCGTGCGAAAATGAAAAACAGACGCAGCAAGCAGAATCTCCGCCCCTGCTTTTACTACTGCATCATAGAAATGTTCCGGCTTCCCGGCACCGCCTGAGGCAACTATCGGCACATTCACGGCATCAGCAATCATCTTGGTAAATTCAATATCATATCCTTTAAGCGTGCCATCCCCATCCATGCTGGTCGGTAATATCACACCGGCTCCGAGATCCTCACACTGCCTGGCCCATTCCACCGCATCTTTCCCTACTGCCTTTGTCCCGCCGGCGATGACCACATCAAATCCCGAAGGCATCTTTGGATTGCGTTTGCCGTCAATAGCAATAGTGATTTTTTCCGTACCGAATTCTTTTGCCGCCTCTTTTATTAAATCCGGCTTCTTTACCGCAGCGCTGTTCATCGACACCTTAGTCGCGCCGGCTTTGAGTACAAATTCTATATCCTCAAGGCTGACGATACCGCCGCCGACCGTAAGCGGAATATTGATTACCGCGGCTACGTTTTTAACCCACTCAAGCCGTGTCTTGCGATTCTCTACGGTTGCCGCAATATCCAGCATAGCCAGCTCATCAGCCCCTTCTTCCTGATAAAATGAAGCATTCTTTACCGGATCGCCGGCATCCTTAAGATTAACAAAATTAACTCCCTTTACAACCCGGCCGTTCTTCATATCCAGACACGGCATAATCTTTACAGTAGCCATAACTCTCCTTTTTTGTTAGAGATATTAAACTTCCTCCATTGCTTTTATATAGCAGCCGTAGACCTCTTTGCCAAAACAAACAATAATTACTTTTTCGATGGTTTTGTTTTGCGCAAGGAACCTTTTTATCCGGCCAATGGCAATCCTGGAAGCCCTCTCGACGGGAAACCGGTAAGCTCCGGTGCTAATCGAAGGAAAGGCAATTGTTTTTATAGCGTGCTCTTGCGCCAGCTCTAAAGAGCGCTGATAACACCGGGCTAAAAGTTCATCTTCCCCTGAATCTCCGCCTTTCCAAACCGGCCCAACCGTATGTATTACCCATTTGGCCGGCAGATTATAGCCTTTGGTGAGCTTGGCATCTCCGGTCTTACAACCTCCAAGGGCCTTACATTCGGAAAGCAGCTCCGGCCCCGCAGCCCGGTGGATTGCACCATCCACGCCTCCGCCGCCAAGAAGAGAACTATTGGCTGCATTCACAATCGCATCCACCTTTTGCCTGGTAATATCTCCCACAATAATGGTAATTCTTTCTGACATTTTGCTATATTCTCTTATGCAGCATTATATGCTTTAAGGACTCTATTACCTTGATCGCCTCTTTTCTGGTAAGTTCATCAGTGCCTGGTTTATGGTAATATTTTTTCAGAAAATTGTCCAGGTGTTCATTGCTCCAACCTAATTCTCGTGTAAGATATTTGATATACAACCTCTGCCTTATAGTTAGCCCCCAGCGATTAACCTGCCAATGCCTGCTGCGCACAAAATGATTCATTAATTTCCTGAATTTCGGCGCATCAAGGTCCTTCGCACTCTCAACACCTGCTGCCCGGCGAAGAATATTTCTGTATTCTTCTTCGCTCAAGTTGAGTTCTTTCTTGATAATATGTATCAGTGCCAGTTTTTTCTTATCCATAAATTAAATTCTCAATCTTGGAATGAAAACCGCTGATAACGCAGTTGCCTTGGTTGCACTGTTCGATGGCCCAGTCGTAGCATTTTAGCGCTACCGAGGCAGGTATTTCCCGGCTGCAAAGAAACGCGGCCTTTCGCAGATTCAGTAATTCCGTATTGCCGAGTGATGAGACAATCATTCTTCGTCCCCGCTGTCCAGTTCCCTGCCTATGCGGTATCTTTTCTTTGCGGGCTACAGCTAAAACCGCTTCTTTATTGTTGCTTAATACCAATCGTTCATATAACGGATGTTCACCTCATAGAAAGCGCTTCTAATTATTGATAACCCTATGATTTTCAGGCGGTTAACCTGCGTTCGGGCAGCTTTTTTCTAGTGACTACACGAACATCTCGATGAGGCAAAGCGCTTGGAAGTTTAATCTTCAAAGCCTGTAATAAAGTTTGCGATTCTTTTCGAGGAATCGGTATTTTTAAGCAAGAATATTTTTTATCAATTTTTATCTCTGCAGAGCAGAGAGTCGATAATTGTTTGAGCCCCTCTTCAACAGTCATGTCTAAATTTGCCCAAGCCTGACGAAGTTTTCTGATGATCATATAAGCCAACATCACAACTAAAACATGACCTTGTGTGCTCTTTTTCGACCGAACAAAAACAGGGCGCACCTCCAATGAAACTGTTTTACAATCGCGAAATGCCTGCTCTACTTGCGCTAATTCTTTATAGCGATCATGAACGGTTTGTTTATCTGCGGCAGATTCAGAAAGATCTGTTTTTATAACATAGCAGCCATCTAAGTACAGATTCTTTTTTTTAACTAACCTTTCAATATATTCTTGTTTAGACATGCGGCTTTTAGACATTTCTTCGGCTCTAATCGGATTGCGTCTTAAAATATATCGAATATCATCGTATTCTATTTCGCAAATATTTTCCTCAAAAAACTCATATTGAAAAATACCTTTTCTTATTAGTGACTCTATTTGAGGTTTTGTAATTGCGCTAATATAATGAAAATCCTCGTCTTTAATGACGTCTATCTGTGTGCTTTTGATCATCCCCCGATCGCCAACAAACGTTACTTCTTTGCAGCCAAAGAGCTCCGCAGCTTTTTTTACTTGCGATTGAAAAGTTTGAGTGTCTTTTGTATTACCTCTAAATACTTCCGTAGATACAGGCTCGCCGTATTCATCGCATAATAAGCCGATTACTATTTGCTTTTTCCCGGTTTTTTTATCCCGGTTGTAACCATATTCTCCAAAATAATTCTGATTTCCCTCTAAATAGCTGCTCGTAACATCATAAAGAAATAAGCGTGGTTTACTATCTGATCTTCTGGCGGTTAATAATTCTATCTCCAGGCGTTGTTGATTATCCGCTAACCATCCTAAATTTTCATACAAATCATTTTCATCAAAACCTCGATTAATATCCAAAACATCACAAGCCGCATGAATCTTAGCCAATCGGACCGCTGAAAGCCTCGAGCCTTGCTCGATCACTCGCGCGATGACCTGCCATAGCGCTAACTTCCCGTTAAAACTTCTTCCGAGAACTTTCTCAATCCCAATTTCTTTGGCTAATTGATAAACTGTCCACACTGCTCCTACCGACATCCCTTCTTTTATGTTTAGAGATTCTTTCAAGCAAACAAGAGCTGATAAATTTTCCTTGTGTTTCAAAGCAAGTTTTATAGCTTCTATTTCTCCAGAGCTGCATTTTGATAAATTCGCAATGGTTCTCTTTTTAACTTTCTTCCCCTCCCGGTAAGATTCGCATAACAATGTAGAGGTGTAAACTTTTTTTCCGCGTTTGGATTTGTTTTGAACTATATGCATACTACAATATTAACACACAACATATTTCTTGTCAAGAATTAATATGAAATATTATTCATGGTTTAGTTACTACATTAAGAACAGAAAAACATACTTAACTTCTATTGTTTTAAAGAGTTACTTGAAATCAATGAGGTGAACATCCGTTGTAAACTTTGCCTCCGGATGTTTTACTGCGTATTCGGCTATGTAGCCAAGTTTTGTTTCCACTTCTTCTACCTCTCTGCGAATGCAATCATCTCGTTAACCCTCGGCGGACTGCGACCCCGGCAGGGCATACCGCACTCGTCATATCGCGCGATATACTGCTGGTTTCCAGAATAGCAACTCCTTGACCCTCTGCAACTCACCACATTTCGGGGTTTATCCACCTTCACTTTCGTTGCCGTTGATTAACCTTCTTCCTCCGGCTTCACATAGTTCGTTACCTCGCTATGCGCGGAGTTCGATTACGGTCTGGCGACTAACCTTTGACCGTGCTGGAGTCTCCAGCCTGTTTGCACCAGCTTCGCTTGGCGCACTGCCCTCTGTGAGATAATTTCTTTTCTATCTTTATGTCAAATTTACTTGGGGTGAATTTTGCCTTTTTACCTTTTTATTTTCTTATCTCCGTCGAAAGCTTTGGGGTAAAATACTTTTCTTTGCTCACTTTCTCTGTCAACAAATTTACAAGGGAAATACCTCCGGATAAAACCACATGGAACCGCCATAGCCTTATGAGCAGCTGGATAAAAAAAGGGTATGCGTAACATATTTACGCATACCCTTTTAAACTCAACTAAACACGATGTTATCTTTTCCCTTTGCCGCCGGCCGGACGATCTGCTCCGCCGCGGGGATCCCCGCCTTGCGGCCGATGAACTCCGCCCTGTCCGGAACCTCTGCCTTCTCCCCGTCCATGGTCACGCACTCCCTTATCCTGTCTATACCGCGGTCCGCGGTCATCATTTCTGCGGTCACGGTAGTTTTCACGGCGATCGCGCACATCTTCACGTCTATCGTGGACATCTTCACGGCGGTCCCAACGGTCTTCGGCCTTATCCCGCCTGATATTATTTCCCAGACGCTCTATCTGTCGTTCCAAGCGGGCTTTTTCCGCAGGGTCATCCGTATTCGCCAATTTATTCTGTAAGTCCTTCATCGCATCCGCTTTTATCTTATCGTCTTTTTTATCTATAACATCTTCTCTTCTGTCCCGAATATCTTCGCGGCGGTCGCCTACATCCTCGCGCCGGTCAAAAACGTCTTCACTGCGGTCGCGTACATCTTCACGTCTGTCGCGGAAATCCTCGCGGCGGTCGCGATAATTCTTAGCGCGCTGCGCCTCTTCCCTATCGATACGCCCGTCCTTATTCAGGTCAAAACGTTCCCTAAACCTTTCTCTGCGCATCTGCCGTTCCTGATTATACTGCCCGTTACCGTTTCCTTCGTCCTGGCCGGCCTCATACCCCGCCTCCGCAACGTCATCATCTTGAGCTAACGCTGCCTTGGGAGTAAAAACACCAACCGCGGCTATCCCCCACACGATTCCCAGAACCAAAACTGCCTTTTTCATACTGCCCCCTTTCTTTTTTAAAAAATTTTTACCTTTCACCCTATTTGACGCCCGGCATATCAAAAAGGTTTACATGAAATTTATCCGAAACGATATATTACCATGGAACCTAAAATGCATTCCCGATTTTCTGTGCATATTGTAATGTAATAATATCCAGGTTGGGAATAATCATGTTGCGGGATTCTATCTGTAATGATAGACAGTTAAAATTTCAACTATATTATATTTAATTTTATAAATTATTCTATAGTTTCCCATGATTATTTCTCGAATATTTTTGTTGGATATTTCAGGTACAATACGGCCAGATTTTGGAAAATTATCAAGGCGTTTCACAGCTTGTAAAACATCTTTAGCAAAGAGGCGAGAGTATGGAATAGAATCTTTAGCAATGAATTCGCATATTGCTTCCATGTCTTCGACTGCTTGAGCAGTCCATTTTAATCCACCCATTTTTTTAATCTTTTTTCTACTTCTTTGTGAGAAATAACATTACCACTATCAGCTTGTTGAAGTCCTTTTTCAATTTTTGATAGCAAATATAATTTTTCCATCGCTTCTTCAACGGAAGTTTCTTCAGGTAATGTTTTTATTACATTTTCTATATCAGATTTTCTACAACTAGTCATAATTATTACCTCCATTTACAGCATAGCACATAATTATTATTTTTCCATTTTTTATCTTATCAATAACATAAAGATCAGTTGCCGGAGCCCGGGCCCGATAGGGCGCGGGTTCCGATTGCCTGGAGCGAATCGTTATGGCCTGGATTATGTTTATCATTATCCCATGTTGCGGGATTATTGACAATATATTCGCGGATTTTATGTGATGATTTTTCATTGCGAATTATATGATCATAGAAATTGCGTTGCCAAAGGGATTTGCCGGTAGTAGGGGCAATTCACGAATTGCCCGGGTATCATAATTTACCCGGTTTTAATTACCAATATTATTTTGATTATTGATTTGTATTTAATTATAGTAGTTACTTAACTAAAGTCAAAGAAAAATCTAATTTCCCCTCACGGGAAATTATAACCAGAATTTCTTTATGCCGGATACGATATTTTGTACAATTTGTCAATGCGGGTTTCAACGCTCAAATTTTTTAATATTCAAGATAATTAGTTTCAGAATTCGAAGGCTGAGAATTCCTTCCGGCCATTTGTCTAAAAATTCTTTAGGGGGCCTTCTGGGTCAAGAAATTCTTTTATTGCCGAGGAAGGCAATCTCAACTCAACCGGACCGACAGCACCGCAGGCTATTTCATATTTTCGAAAAACAACGACAAATTCATCATTTTCCATATAGAAATCATGATCATCTCGGGCTTTTACCTCTTCAAGCTTGACATAAGATTCAATGTAACCTTTCATGACGACTAAAAATATCCTGTACCATGAGTCATAAGCTATGAACTAAAAGCTATTGTGAGCGGACAAAACCCCTTCTTCAAAAATGCACTGTCTAAATTTCAAAATTTTAATACTCTGATGACCATCCAACATTATTTCACCGATGGTATTCCTAAATCTCTGCAAATTTTCCTTGCAAGAATATCATTAATCTCCGCATGCCTTGGAACAGCAGACCTTTTATTAAGACGAATATTATTCCACCATGAATGTTTCGCCCCTTCACGAAGAAGTCTGCAACCATGTTTATTGAGATGTCGTATAAATTCTTTACGTTTCATACAATAACTTCTTCTTCTTTATAATTTAATTTAGCCGCCTGAAGCGCATCCTGCCGATTTAGTTCCAGAGCTTCTTTTAAACTGACCTTTAATGTATCCATGAGTTCATCGTGTGAACGTTCCTGACAGTTAACGCCAGAAACTTCTTCTATCCAACCAATCCACCAATCGCCATCTTGTTTTACTACTGCCGTATAAGTATTTTTCATCCATACCTCCTTATAGTTATTTTTATCCAGATATTCGACGTACATGACAAACTCAGCAGCCAAAATCCGCCTGGTTTTCGGCCTGCTGTAGTAACAGGTTATCCAAAATCTTTTTTATCTATTGTCACCCCTCTTTTTTCGATAGGAACATTCAAAACACCCCTGGTATATTCTTCTAGTATAGACACCCCGCTTTTAAGAGCAGTTGAGCCTATTTCTTCATGAAGTTGCCAGCCATCAATATATCCATCAGTGTCCTCTTTAATATCATTTAGAAAATGCAGTACAGCATACAAAAAATCATCTTCGCTTTTACATCGCCCACATAAACATCCTATCTCAAAAGTAATAATGTGATTAACCGCCTCAGAGATATTTAATATTTTATATGCTTTTTCTGTCAAATCATTTGTGTCCATATTGTTATGGGTAACGAGGCTGCAAAAAAAGCCTGGAATTAAAGTTATGCTATTATTTAAAAGCGAATTTCCGGCAAATTCCCGTTTCTGGTTATATTATAATTTGATTTATCGTGGTAGATTTTTCATAATCATCATGGTTCTCATAAATTGATGTTTTGATAAACGTCCCGCACTGTCCTTTAGCCGTGTTTCTATTTTAATCCGTATTTTTTACCGCGGCAATACTATTTTTTAGTTGCTTGCGGTATTCTCTTCTTTTTATCTTAACTCGTTTGCTAAATCTTCATTAATAGAATTCCCAACAGCACACGTTGCTTTAATCAATGCATCAGGATATTCGTTAATAACCTCGTCTAACCACTTTTCACTTAACTCTTGATTCCCATCATTAAATCTCTTTATTCTAAAACCTATTTTCCCTTGTCCAAATTCTGCGTTATATTCTGAATGGAATTCGAGGTCAATTAAGTGCTGATGTTTCTCTGTATTAATAAAAGATCGAATATAACTAATATGAGAATCATTAAAAAAGATATCAGCCGCCTTTATAATAGCGGCATTTGAATTTTTTTGCTTGATATTTTTTATAACATTTTCAAAAATTACACTATTTTTGTTTATTGGATTTTCAAAATACGCACAATTGACAATTTGCAATAAAATATCATTTATTGTATCAAAAGCGTGACCGAAAGCCACAAATTCTGCGGTAGCTTTATTCCAATCCTCTTGGATTTGTGTATCACTCATATCAATATGACTCTTTGAAAATATTTTTTTAATAATTTCTTTTGCTTCATCGGCATGATATTGGACTTGAAATAACTTCCATCGAATAGTATTAAATAAAATTTCTGGAATCTTTCTATTTAATTTATTAGCATATTGCCTTAATTCTTCTAAATTCCATTTTTTAAAATTATTCTCTGACATAGTCGCACCTCCTTTTTATAGCTAACACTCGAAATGAGCAGTTTTACGGAGGTGCGAAGCGCCGGAGTAAAATCCACTCTATTGACTTGTTGACAAATTATTTGCTTTCTTTTAATCCTAAATATGATCTAAACATTGGATGTATATGGAAACGATTTATGTTTCGCAGATTAAGTAAAGAAACCTGATGTGACCCTAAATAAGCACTTCCACTCCTTCTGCGCGCTTTAATGCCACCAACAGCTTGCGCTCGAATAAAGCCTACTGTCCAGAGAATATCTATTAATTTATCAGAATCAAAAACTATACACCAGTTTTTTGCTTCTTGAGAAACTGGAATCTCTTCAACTATAATCCGGAGAAGATGTTCTTCCAATTCTTCTCGAGAAATATTGTAGCTTTGACCACGAAACGTTTCCATAATACTCTGCAAACCCGGATATTGAAATCTATATTCTGCACAAATATCTTTTAAGCGTGACTCTGAAAAAAAATATTCAGCTTTTGTAATTTGCTGATAGTTAAAAGGCAAATTAGTTTCTTTATCTTGACAAGCATGATCCGCTATCTCATTGCAAAATTGAATAATTTCACGCGGGCGATATAGCGTTCTATCGATCATATAATTAAATGATTTTGTTCTTCTGTAATCTAATATTTCTGCAAAGCAGGCTCCCCATGCTTTCTCGAATTTATTACCGCTTAATTCAGGGGCAATTTTTATTATACGCCGTGATATAAGCCCATATTAAGGAACATATTATTATAGTTGTTCCTATGCAATATAAGCCACGATAAAGCCATTGATTGATTCTTTCTGTAAGTGTTATGCCGCAATATGTTTGAATTTCCCAACCGCGTATAAAAAGAGTGCCCCAAAGGAGCAGGCAAGCCCCTATAGATAAAACACTACGATACCGCACTAATTCCTAAAAATGAATAACGAAATTTAGAATTATTTAAATAATCTACAAACTCATTGGTCGCTTTATCTATATTCTCAATAAACTTGTTATGAGTTACCTTGCTTCTACCCTGCTTCCAAACATGTTCCTGAGGATTTTCTTCCGGCGCAGACCTGGGAAAATAAATGGTTTTAATTTTACCATCTTCTTTGATGAATTCTTGTGCCTTAGAACCTTTATGCCAAGGAGCTTGATCCCATATAAGCAAAATATCTTCTCGGGGATAAATTTTTCGCAGCTCTCCCAATACTTCATAAGTTATATACATATTCTGCCATTTAACCTTAAACGCATGTTCTTTACCATTTTTAATATCTAAAAATCCGTAGATGCTTCGGGCTTCTTTCTTACTGGATACTTCTATCTTCGGATACTCACC
>JAKLQT010000148.1 GCA_022013205.1 Candidatus Omnitrophota bacterium
AAAAGCTATTCTGATGATCTGGTAGCTCCGCTTATTAAAAGCGTAGAAAATACAGCTATAAGCTCATTCACGTCTTCATTTAGAGGAAAACTTAACAAAAAATGGAAAGTTATTATTAATGATACATAAAGATAAGAAACAATTTACAGATTTAATCAATGTCACTGTTCAGCGTACCGGATTCAGAGCGTATCTTCTGGAAAAAGACTATTATCTGACGCTTATTCTTTCCCGGATTAATGAGCTGTCTGAAGACCTTATTTTTAAAGGCGGAACTTGCCTTAATAAGATTTATTATTCTTATTATCGATTAAGTGAAGATTTAGATTTTAGTATGCGTTTGCCGGAATATACTACAACGCGAGGGAATAGGCGTAAAATTATACAGGCTGTTAAAGATAGCATAGACAAATTCGCGAAGCAATTTGACATGCGAATCGATGATACGGAAAATCCCGGGCGCAATGAGTCGAAGCAATATATCTATTACTTTGTATATAAATCTGCGATTCAACCGACAGAACAGCTTATCAAATTTGAAATCGGCCTCAGGTTTAATCCGATTCTTGAAACTGAAACACGGGAAGTCAAACACAAATTTTTACATCCTTTTACTAACGAATCATTATTTGATGGAGGCAAAGTCAATTGTCTATCTTTAGAAGAGATTGTCAGCGAAAAACTACGCGCCGCAGCCCTCAGATTGACCATTGCCCCCAGAGATTTCTACGACCTCGATTTTATTATTCGGCAAGGCTTTAACCTGACAGATAAAAAGGTACTAAAGCTATTCGTTAAGAAGATTGAAGAAGGCCTGCCTGCGCCGCAAGTCGTATCAGATCAATTTTCTGTTTATGTGCTTAAATGTAGGGATGAGTCTTTTTACATTGGGCAAACAAAGGATTTGGAACAACGTTTAGAGCAGCATGAGAATAAAGAGGTATCGTGGACAGCTTCTCGATTGCCAATAGAGCTTATACATGAGGAAAATTTTGAGACACGGGAACAAGCAGTTAAGCGAGAAAGTGATTTGAAGACAGGATTTGGCCGGAAATGGTTAAAGCGTAAATATAATGCTGGCCATCTTTCTGTTGTGTCTGCCGGTGCGAAAGACGCAGATGCGTCGCGGCAGGCAGGCAACGGCGATCCTGATCTGGCGAAGTACAAAATCAACCTCGGCCGCACAGAGAAAGAAATCAAAGACATGAAGTCGCGGATTGAGAACGAATTATTTGATGTTCTAACTGTCGGCGAACGGGAAAATTTTGATTTGGATACAGCCTTAAAAAGGATAAATAAAGTGATGAAGGAAGTTTAAATGAGAATAATTATTGTTGTATGATGCTTATCCGCATAACTCAAAAACTACAAAAAGAATTGGGGATTAAAGCTGCTGGTTTGGTATCGGATAAAATCTCAGCAGGAGTTTTTCAGGAGTGGTACGCCCATGTTTTTATTCTTGCCCGGAAAAAGCAAGTGATATTTGTTGAGGCGCAGACATTGTTTTCGTTTTGTGTTGAAGATGTTAATCGAAAAGATATTCGGGCGCGATTGCCAGAACTGTTTGAAAAGGGCTTGGGGAAGGCTCTTTTTGTTGAGGGAGTAAACAGTCAGATTATGTCAAAGGTGATGGATGTTTCTCGCGGTGAATTAAAGTTTGCAAAAACTGAGAGCCGAAGGACGATAGGGGCGATGAATGAACTTGTTAAGCAACATAAACTTTGTTTTTCGTATCAGGATAAATCCGTTGAAACACAAGATAGAATGCATCGTTATATGCCGATGCGTGGATTTCCAGATGGATCCAGAGATTATCAATTCCCCATAGAAGTTTTTGCAAAATTGGTCAAAGAGCAGTTCAACTTAGATTTTACTCCGCACAAACAGGACTTTTTTGAGAAAATTCTTTCTGAGCGGCTATTGGAAGTTTAGAGGGTGAGTCTTTATCCCGTAATTGCCTTTCCGTAATCATTTCTTTCTTTCCATATTCCAAGATATATTTTTGCTGGTCATCCGGTAGCTTCAAGAGGTTTAATAGTTGGCATTCCCGTACTCTTGATATTCCGAGTTTTCGAGCCAATTGGTTTTGATTCAAGCTTTCTTCCTACATGATCCGCTTAAATTCCAGCGCTTTTTTAATCGGGTTTTTATATGCCTGGACATATTGATAATGCCGCATTTCTTTTTGTGAAACAACTTTATTTTTCGGTATAAAGTCGGGTTTCAGGCCTCGAAACAGGGTTTTGCGTTTTTGGTACCATCTGTAATGATATGGCAATAAATCAGTTACAACGCGGGAGTTTGTTCGCTGTGAGTCACGTTCGGGGAGCCAATTTTTCGGATATAGCCCTGACTATTTATAGTAGTCAGGGCTTTTTATTTATGCTTACTTACTGTAATATAATGAGTTATAATATCCATTTGGGAGGAGATATAAAAAGTTCGGATATTGAGGGCAATTGAGGGGGGTCAATGAAAATTCGAGTTTTTGGGACAAATATGGCTTTATCGAGGTTATTATGAATAAATATTTTTGTTTAACAATGAAAGAACGAATTGATAAGATTGGTAAATTGCTTGCCAAAGGCGTTTATCTTCATTTGAAAAGTGAGAGGGAAAAGAAAGTCGGGGATGAAAAAAATAAAAGCCCAAGGCACAGCAATGATCAAAATCGTATCTCTTTGCTTTGGTTAATATTTTGATTAATATTTTGACGTGAAATAGGTTGAATGTTTTTGATGTTGGTGGTAAAATTTTTTTGTAACTTGTTTAAAAAACACAATATATTTATATCAACACAAAGAGAAGAATACAAGCATGACAGCAGAACAATTTTAATTATTATTAAAAGAAGGCGAAGGTCTTGGCATTGAATTCAAAGAGCGTTTTTCGTCAAGAATAGCTAAAGATATTATTGCTTTTGCCAACACAAAAGGCGGCTCTCTCCTGCTCGGAGTAGATGACAACGGCAAAGTTACCGGAGAAAAATTAACCAACAGGCTAAAAGCAGAAATAAGCGATATTGCCAGGAACTGCGAGCCAGCTATTTCAATCAAGAAAATATCCCAGATAGGCAAAGTAGCTGTAATTGAAATAGAAGAAGGAAGCGAAAAACCGTATAGTTGCAGTGAGGGATATTTTCGCAGATTAGATGCGGTTACTCAAAAGATGAACCAGAGAGAAGTTCGTTTAATTTTTCGTGAGGCACAGAGTATATCTTTTGAGAGCCTTATCTGCAAGAACATTAGGCTTAGTGAAATATCGTTGAGCAAAATCAAATCTTTTCTGAAAGAATCAGGAACATCTTTCAAAGTCAGCAAGGCCAATTTAGAATCTTTTCTCAGAAGCCTGGGGCTTTATGAACAGAAGAAAATAAATAATGCCGGAGCATTAATGTTTGCTTCTAAGATTGAGCGGTTTATTCGTTATTCTGAAATAATTCTTGCAGCATTTAAAGGAAATGAGAAGAGATTTATCTATGATCGAAAGGATGTAAGAGATGATCTTTTGACACAATTGAATGAGGCAGTTGCATTTATAAAAAAGCATTTGAATGTGCGCAGCGAGATAAGAGGGATAAACAGGCATGATATCTATGAGATTCCAGTGGATGCTTTAAGAGAAGCTATACTAAATGCAATCTCCATAGGGATTATAGCATGAGAGGAACAAGTATTTATGTAGAGATATATGATGATAGAGTAGTAATTGTCAATCCTGGCGGGCTGCCGCAAGGCATTACCAAAGCTAATTTCGGCAAAGAGTCTATACGAAGAAATTTAACTATCGCGGATTTATTTCATCGCATGGGCAAAGTTGAACGCATAGGATCAGGTATTCAGAAAATGAGAGACCTGATGAAAGAAGCAGGCTTAAAAGAGCCAGTCTTTGAAAGTGAAGTTTTCTTTCGGGCTATCTTTTATCGGGATCCCCAATATTCGCTTAAAGGCGCAGGTTCACTGAAAAGTTCACCAAAAAGGTCACTGAAAAGTTCACCAAAAAGGTCACTGAAAAGTTCACCAAAAAGGTCACTGAAAAGTTCACCAAAAACTGAAGATAAAATTATTCAGTTTATTGGTGAGGATAAGCATGTAACGACTAAAAATATAGCAATTAATCTTGGCATAAGCAAGAGGGCTGTCTTGAAGCAGATCGATAAGCTGAAAAAGGAGGGACGACTTAAAAGAATTGGTCCTGCCAAAGGCGGGCATTGGGAAATTCTTTAAACTTAAATTATGAATTCTACTCGTGACGATATTAAAAAGAATATTATAAATGAAATAAACTCTATTGATACACAGATCGCGTCTTTATTGAATAAAAAGCACGAACTTCTTAAAAAGTTATCAGCCCTGCCTTCTCCTACTCAAACTATTGTGAAAGATTCCTCGTTTTCTCAACAGCTATCCAATAATGAAAAAATACAATTATTTCGCAGTCTGTTTAAAGGCCGAGAAGATGCCTATGCCCGCTTATGGATTAGCAAAAAAACTGGCAAATCAGGATATAGTCCAGTTTGTAAAAATGAATGGGCTGCCGGGATATGCAAAAAACCAATAATAAAATGCGCTGAATGTTCTAATAGAAAACTTGTTGGCTTAAGCGATGAAATAATTCGTGACCATCTTATTGGTAAATGCGTAACTGGTATTTATCCAATGCTAAAAGATGAAACCTGTTGTTTTTTAGCTGTTGATTTTGATGGTTCTGAAGGTAACCTTGTATGGGAAGAAGATGTTAAAGCTTTTCGTAAAACTTGCCTTGAAGAAAATATTCCTGTAGCTATTGAACGTTCTCGTTCAGGAAATGGTGCCCATGCCTGGATATTTTTCCAAGAAGAAATATCTGCTTCTGTAGCTCGAAAAATGGGCAGTTTTTTAATTACTAAAACAATGAGCCAAAGATATCAGCTTGATATGAAAAGTTATGATCGATTATTTCCCAATCAGGACACATTACCTAAAGGCGGCTTTGGGAACTTAATTGCATTACCTTTTCAAAAAGAAGCGGTAGGTAAAAGTAACAGCGTTTTTATAGATGAGGAGTTTAATCCTTACAAAGATCAATGGGGCTTCTTGTTGTCAGTAGAAAGGATGTCAGTTGAGGAGATTGACAGAATTGCTAAAGAGGCATCAAGAAATGGTCAAATTACCGGGGTAAGGATGAGTCCTACCTATGAGGATGATCCGCCATGGATGAGATTGCCATCAGGGCGGAGAAAATATAAGGCTGTTATATCTGATTTGCCAGAGTGTATAGAAATAGTACTAGCAAACAAAATATACATAAAAACAGAGAATGTTTCATCAATATTATTAAATCAGTTTAAACAGTTGGCTGCCTTTCAAAATCCGGAATTTTATCGCCGTCAAAGTATGCGGCTTTCAACCTTTTCTACCCCACGGATTATTTGCTGCGCTGAATTTTTAGATGGCTATCTTTGTCTACCGAGAGGATGTTTAGAAGATATATGCTTGGTATTAAATGAATATAGTGTTAATTTTAATGTGAAAGATGAGCGCTGTGCAGGCAAAAGAACTAAGTTTAAGTTTTCAGGTAAGTTAACCAAAGAACAACAACTTTCACTTAGAAAAATATGTAAGCACGATACAGGAGTATTTTCGGCCCCACCGGGAACAGGAAAAACAGTGCTGGCCATTAATGCTATTGCTAAGCGTAAAACGAATACTTTAATCTTAGTCCATCGCAAGCCGCTGCTTGAGCAGTGGAAACTACAATTATCTGCTTTTTTAGGAATTGATCCTAAGAGTATAGGACATATTGGCGGAGGGAAAAATAAATCTAATGGAATGCTAGATATCGCAATGGTTCAAAGCATGGAGCGTAAAGGTATCATTGATGACAGGATAGCTGATTATGGCTTTGTTATTGTCGATGAATGCCATCATATAAGTGCGGTATCTTTTGAACGAGTTTTAGCACAGGCGAAAGCTAAATATATTTTGGGTCTTACCGCTACTCCTTATCGCCGGGATGGACATCAACCTATTATCCATATGCAATGTGGATCTATTGTGCATCAGATAAATCCAAAAGAAGCAATAAGTCATTCCCTTCAGCCAACGGTTATTCCTCAAATTACTACTTTTTCTTATGATTGGTCAGAAGAATCAAATATTTACGATTTATGGCCTACGCTGATAAGTGATGAAAAAAGGAATGAATTAATTGTGGATGATGTCGGAGAAGCATTAGCTGAAGGCAGGTTCCCCATAATACTTACGGAGAGAAGGGAGCATCTTGAGAAACTAGAGCTGATGCTGAAAAATGTTGTTAAGCATCTAGTAGTTTTATATGGAGGGATGGGGATAAAAAGACGTCGGGAAGTAATGGAATATTTACGGGCTAATGCTGATAATGGCAATATTGTTATTCTGGCTACAGGTGCATACATTGGTGAAGGATTTGATGAGGTACGTTTAGATACACTTTTTATTGCCATGCCGATATCTTTCAAGGGTAAAGTGGTGCAATATGCAGGCAGATTGCATCGCAAACATCATAATAAAAAATCTATTCGCATTTATGATTATGTGGATGAAGGTTGTTCAGTGCTTGCACGGATGTATGAAAGGCGATTGAAAACGTATAAGGCGTTGGGCTATGCTATTGACAGTATGGCTTAATTGCATATTACTCAGATGGAAAGACCACCTTAACCCGATCTTCTTTCCTTGAAAGCGTAAGCCCAGCATAAAAATATACAGAAAAGTTCGGCTTTTGGGGGTGCACGGGGAGCCAAAATAATGTCGGCTGTAAGTACTTCTTTGATGTGCTTGCAGCCGTTTTTGTTGCCTTGATTTGGGGCTTCGATTAGATTGGTAAGACGGAGATAATAAAATTGTATCTATTTGAGGAAAAATATGGTCAAGAGCTATGAAAGATAAGATATTGCAAATAAACCGATTCAAAAGAGGCGCGTAATTTTTTGTCAAGTTGATGTGTTATGTACTTTGTGGTAATATTAATGTTGTTATGAAAAAGATTCTTGCTAATCATGATAAATTGCTGAAAGCGGTAAAAGCGCGCATTCAAACAGCACAAGTTAAAGCTGTTTTTATCAGTTAATGCTGGAGATGAAGTGTATCAAAATGGTTTTTTCGAATTTAATATCACAAAGATGATTGAATATATTCAGAAACACTCTGGTGATATTAAACTTGAGACAGTTGCAGTAGAGGATTTTTTAATTACCAAGAAGGGTTATGAGGCTTACATTGAATACTGGAATGATAAATTAAAACAACAATGATTTTGCATAGAGTTCTCGGAGGATGAAGGTGGAAAATATTGGTAGAAATGATCCATGCCATTGCGGTAGAGGGAAGAAGTACAAGAAATGTTGTTTAACTGAAGAAGGGCGAAGAACGAATAACGGCGGGGCAGATGAATGTTCGGTACTTGACGACTGGGGGTATGAATTGTTTGGATTTCGTTTTCCGGAAATCGCCGAGAAAGAAACACGCAGTATCACGATTATGGAAAATAGAAGTTTTGATCTGCCTGCTGGAACATACGTTTTTCATGAAATGTTTTGCCGTGAACGCAATTGTGATTGCAGACGGGTGTTCTTTTATGTCACAACTTTGCCTCGACACGATCTAGAAGCGGTCGTGTGTTTTGGATGGGAGTCGACGGATTTTTATAGAAATTGGTATAAAGATGATGATCCTCTAATGATTGCCGAGCTTAAAGGACCTTCCCTTAATTTGGGGAGTCCGCAGCCAGAGCATTCACCGGCAATTCTTAAGTTTGTCAGAGATGTTTTGATTAAAGATCGGAATTATATGGAACGTATCAAGTGCCATTACAGTATGTTTAAAGGGGATGTTGATAAGAGAGGGATAGTGGATCGATGACTGCCAGGCGTGTTTTTTGACAGTATAGAAAAAACAAATAGATTAAGATATGTTGAAAATACAACGTAATGAATCCTGTCCATGTGGTAGCGGCAAGAAATACAAAAAGTGTTGCCTTGCAGATCCATCAAAGAATGCTGAAATGAGGCGTGCATTATCTATTGCTTCTACCCATAATGAGATAAAGGTGATGCTCAACAAACCAATAAACATTTACCGGTTGAAAATTGAGCTTATCTCAATGGGATGTCGGAATATTACCAGAGAAGTGTCAAGAGGCGTGGACATTGACGGGAAACACACCCTTTATGACCTTCATATGGAGATACAAGATTTATTTGGTTGGGATAACGATCATATGTTTTCTTTCTATCTTGGAGAGGAATTATATGATCGAAAAAATGAATATTCAGCAAATCCATTAGGAGAACACATGCTTACTAGTTGGGGGCCGCCTTCAAAGCCTGCCAGTGAAACCGAATTAAGGGATTTAAATTTATCAGAAGGTTTTTCCTTCTTCTATCTATTTGATTACGGCGATGAATTGATACACAGAGTGACTGTTGAAAACATCCGTGAAATGACGTCAAAAGAGTCGAGTGTTGTGATCCACTTAGACAAGATTGGTATCGCCCCTTCTCAATACGCGTATGATGAATGATCTTGTGGATAAGTATAATGACAAAACAAGTAACTATTAAAAAAAATAATCGGTTCGAGTGAATCGACAACCATCGAATGGAAACAATCATTAGCTGAGACGGATGATATTAGCAAAACGATTGCGGCTTTTGCCAATACGGAGGGTGGAAAGGTTTGTCGGGGTGACGGATGGGGGCGAATTAAAAGGAATTACAGTGGGAAAGGCGACCATTGAGAAGTATGGTTCAGGAATATATTTGGAAAATGAGTTATGCTTAAAGAACGGAAATAAAAAGCCTGTTTACGAAATAACACCGAACCAAACAAAGGTCATATTCAAATCACAGGTTGAGGATGTTACCGTTGTTGAGTTGGACGAGACAGTGCTGAGTCAGTTGAATAAGAGGCAGAAGCAATTTGTAGTGATTTAAAGGATCTTTTGAATAAAAATATTGCAAAGAAGATAGGTGGTGGCAAGTATGTTCGCTATGTTATTAGGTAATTCTTGCGTGCATCTTGCGTGCAACGACGAGTTGACGCGAGCTTGACGTAAGGTTAAAGGAGAAAGGTTATGGATGCAAAAGATGTTGCAAAAAAACTGGCGAAGATAATGACATTGCATTGTTGTCGGAATACTTTTATTGAAGAGCTTCATACGGGCACAACGCCTTCTTCTAAGACGGGTGATTTTAGTGATGTGAAAGTAGTGACGCCCTATGGCGAAATTCCTTGGACAAAAATCGCAAGGATTTCCAATGAAGAAATGAAAAAGTTAAACAAGGAAATCGCTAACAAAATTTATACTTTTTTAGATCAACTTATCTCTAAAGGAACAGTGCCAATGCATCCGGTTTATTTTTTTGAGCCCAAAGATTGGGATGATCCTGAGATTGATCCGGATATTAAATTTGCTTTTGATAAGTTGAGCGAAGAGAAAGGTAAAGAAAAATAAAGAAATTTCTTCTCGCTAATGGAAAAACTATTTGAGGCTTCGTAGCTGCCTTTCAGTTATCATTTCCTCTTTGCCATGTTTTAGAATGTATTCCTGCTTTTCCGGTGGTAGTTTTAAAATGTTTAATATTTGGTGCACTCTTATCCTTGATATTCCCAGTTTCTTTGCTAGTTGGCTTTGGTTTAGCTCTTCAACCTCCATTATCTTTTTAAAAGTTGACGCTTTGGTTAACGGGTTAATATAGGAATCGAGGTGTTTTTGGTGTTGAAGTTTTCGCTTGGAAATGATTCTATCTCGTTGCAGTTCAAAGTCATATGAGAAGTTCTTACAGCAGTGTTGCGGGGGAGGGTACATTATTCTACAGTGAGCAGGACAAAAAAAGCCGAAAGAGGTTGATGTTGTATTGCAAGACTTGACCCCCGCATTCCTATGTATATGCTTGTCTGTTTCGGATAAGATCTTTGTTATCTTATAATATGGTATGTTAAGCCTTTTTCTGATACTATATATTCGCATCGGTTACCTCCTGATTATTTGGTCGTTAAGTAACCTAAATATATCAGATTTCTAATTGGTAATCGATGCTTTTCTGTTTCCTCCTATTTTTCAACCCCTTACAGCATATTTATCACAAAATTTAAGAAAGAACCGAAATTCCTAAGAATCAAAGATATCTAGGAAGGCCGGGGCTTGAGGATTTATTTGAAGGAGCTATTGCGAAAGAACAACGGAATAGAAAGATAAGCGAAGCAATAGAAGAATTTGGCTATAGCCAGAAAGAAATATCCGACTACCTACAGATGCATTATTCAACCATAAGCCGCTTGTTGAAAAAAGGGGAAGGAAAACGTCAAAATTAAAGACCTGCCCCCCTCTAACAGAAAATGTAACAAAATATTCTATATGTACTACGTGAACTAAAGGTTTAAAAGCGCACGTTGATATTAGATCGCATTCTCTATAATATTAAGGTGGGCATTTGGGGTAGAGGGGCCAAGACGAGAAAACACTGTTCTAAGTGGAATAAATAAAAACCTGGCAGAACTTACCCTTGCCAGTTTAGGAATTGAATTAAACGTGATAAAAACTTGTCTTTCACCTCCAATATTGTAATGCGCGTCGGCGGCGAGTGGGTATTCTTGAATAATCCGGTCCGTCACCAGGTTCACCAAAACCAGCCGGCGGCCCGTATCATCCCTACATTCCGCAATGAAAAGCGGATTGCCATAACGGAACAGTATCAAATACCCTTTGAAAAAACCCGGTGCAGCACGGGTAAGGAGCTCTCTCAACTTTTTAATTTCCCCCGGTTCAGGCTGTAGCTCAGTCGTTCCATGGATAATGCGTACTGCCGCCTTTAAGGCATCATCTATCTCCTCCGGTTTCTGCACTTCAATTATTTTAATTCCGGAATTATTGTTCCGCTTACCGAATTCTTCGACGCGATGAGGCCCCAACACGTATTTATTTACTGCTGAAGCAAAAACGGATAATTTAGCTCCTTGCTCATATTTCTCAACGAAATATTCGTCCTTGATGTTCGAATTTGGGCTCTTGTTATTATATTTAACATTGGCCAGCAGAACCCGGCGCGTCTGCATATTTATCACCGCCAGATATTTTGTATTGTGGTAGCTATATTCCGCAATATACAAAGGGTTCCCTTCTTCGGAGAATACGAAGGTTCCCCTCTCCCAATACACGCGTAGCCTCTTGCTTCTCTTAAGATAATCATTCAAGGGCGTTAACATTTTATTTTCTACAGATGCAGGAATGGGCTGTCCCAGTTTATTTCCGATCTTTTTTATCGCCTCGGATAATTCATGTCTCATAGCCTCCGGGGACTCTTTAATAAGATAATCATTTAAAGCCTTCCGCATTGCGCCTTGTAAGTGTTTAATATTGTTATAAGTTCCTTTCATCACCTCCAAAGCACGGGAAAAACCCTCTTTCATATCATTTTGGTTTGCCACCCGGATTGTTTTGAACTGGAAACCATCCACCAATTGGATGGGGGAGGTAAGTGGGGTCAGGTCTGAAATATTGACAAAGTAACAGTTTAAATGCTTGGATATTTCTATCTTTAATGATTTCTAGTGCATTTCCCTGTAAGGTGTTATAATATAAAAGTCTAGTAAAACGCCACGGAGGGGCTCCGCGGCGTTTTTGGTTTTAGGTGGTTAGTTCTTCAGGGAAGTATTCTTGCTGGCAATAAAAAGACTGGTGTTTAATGATAGTGTTATTATGTTAGAAAAAGTTGCTTTTGATTATTCAATACCAAAAACGCTTCTTGTTAAATTAGGAGGAGATTGGCAGATTTCTGCCGGGCTTCTCCCGATAACTGAGATTACTGCGCAACTCACCAGCCATCCTGATATCACACAAATTAATCTTAGTGTTTCGCAAGAGTTACAGTGGGACAGCGGGCTTATTGCTTTTTTGCTTAAGTTAGTTAGGGAGTGCGAGCAAAAGAATATTCAGGTTGATCACAAAAATTTACCGCAGGGAGCGCAGAAGCTTCTCGAGCTTGCTTTAAAGGTACATGAAAAAAATATTTTACCTCAAGAGACGCGCGAGTCGTTTTTTGAAAAAGCCGGAGAGAGGGTTTTTCAAATTTACAAAAGCCTGTGCTCAGTGCTTGATTTCCTGGGGGATATTACAGTTTCCTTTGGCCGCGTAATTACAGGTAAAGCATATTTTCGCTGGGATGATTTTATGCTTATTGTCCAGAGATGCGGGGTAGATACATTAATGCTTGTTTGTTTGATAAGTTTATTAGTCGGCATGATCCTGGCCTTTGTCGGGTCAATACAGCTTAAAATTTTCGGGGCGCAAATATTTGTTGCCGATATAGTCGGGATCGCAATGGTGCGCGTATTGGCAGCAGTGATGACAGGGATTATTCTGGCCGGACGCATCGGGGCGTCTTTCGCGGCAGAGCTGGGGATGATGGAATCAAGCGAGGAAATTGACGCGCTTAAAACATTAGGTGTTTCTCCTGTTGAGTTTTTAGTTATCCCGCGTGTCTTGGCATTAGTAATGATGATGCCGATTTTAACAATATATGCGGACATGATGGGCATATTGGGCGGTTTTATTATCAGCGTGGGTATGCTTAAGCTTAATCCAATTGAATATTTGAATCATACTCAAGCCGCTGTACAGCTTAGTTTTGTGTGGGTGGGGCTTATTCATAGTATTGTTTTTGGCGTGATTGTCTCAGTTTCCGGGTGTCTGCGTGGTATTAATTGCGAAAGAAACGCAGCTGGTGTGGGAATGGCAACTACCTCGGCAGTAGTTACCGGAATAACCGGTATTGTAATCGCGACCGCAATCATTACATTTATTTGTCAGATTTTGGGGGTATAACCTATGGATTCAACAGGACTGCCGGTTATTGAAGTGCAAGATCTTGATCTCGGGTATAACAATACCCCGGTGATGCGTAATATTAGCTTTAGCGTGAATAAAGGCGATATCTTTATTGTCATGGGTGTAAGCGGATGCGGTAAGAGCACTTTGCTTAAGAGCCTGATTGGCCTTAAGGAACCGGATAAGGGTAAGGTTTTATACTCCGGAAAGAGTTTTTGGGATGAAGATGAAATAGGACAAAAAAATATTATGCGGAGTTTTGGGGTTCTTTATCAGAGCGGAGCGCTATGGAGTTCTTTTACAGTCGGAGAGAATGTGGCGCTTCCTTTGCAGCTTTATACAAAGTTATCTCTTCAACAGATACAGGAAATAGTATCGTTAAAACTTTCGCTGGT
>JAKLQT010000149.1 GCA_022013205.1 Candidatus Omnitrophota bacterium
ATTTCCCCCGTAACTCACCGTTTACAATTTTTGGAAGATTATTTTGATTGATTTTGTATTATCATTGCAGAAAACCGGTAAAAGCCCCTTTTTAGATCCCTTTGGCAAGAATAAGGATCAGGAAATATATCAGGTAGGCAATTATGGTTAAGTAGATTACTTTGAATAAAGCTACTTTTTTCAGGGAAAAGCTCTTAAATCTTTGCCCGGATTCTCCTCTAATCATTCGCATTAATAATCTCCTTTAATTTTTCAGAATTTAACTTTATAGATACTCGAATGACCTATAATAGACTTTTTAAAACTGTTTAATTATACCATATTTTTTTGCCTTTATCAAGTAATCACTAGGGGATTTGTAGAAAAAGCTTATAACTGTAACTAATTACTCCTATTTGAGTTAATTGTAAGATTAGCTAATCTTTCCAAAATATTATCTACTAGCTGATCCTTTAATAATCTCCACTGCCAGTTATTATGAGCTACTCCCGGCAGATTCATACGGTCTTCCTGCCCAAGCCCAAGAATATCCTGTACCGGGAATATTACTGTATTTGCCTTTGACTCCATCAATAACTCGATTAATTCCCAGTGCAATTGATCAACAGAAACTTCCCTGCCCAAATAATTAAATAATTTTTTTTTATCCTCTTCCTTTAACTCATGTTCAAACCAGCCGCGCACAGTATTATTATCATGCGTACCTGTATAAGCAACACAGTTAGCCATATAATTATGCGGCAGATAAGGATGCTTCTTTAAATCCTCATAAAAAGCAAACAGTAAAATCTTCATGCCGGCAAACCCAAAATATTTCATAGTATCCCTTACCTCATCGGTTATAATGCCTAAATCTTCGGCGATGATCGGTACATCAGGATACTTCTTTAACAGTGTATTAAAAAAATCCATAGCCTGTGCTTTTTGCCACTGGCCGTTAATTGCTGTTTTCTCCCCTGCCGGAACCTGCCAAAAATCAACAAACCCGCGGAAATGATCAATTCGTACCTTGTCAAAGATCTTGAGATTATGTTCAATCCTTTGCATCCACCATTTATATCCGTTCTGCTTCATAACTTTCCAGTTATAAACAGGATTTCCCCACAGCTGTCCGCTCTGAGAGAAATAGTCAGGAGGAACACCCGCGAGATATTTTAGATTCATCTCTTCATCGAGCTTGAATATTGAAGGGTTGGTCCATACATCCGCGCTGTCATAAGTCACATAAATAGGAATATCGCCGATTATTTGGACACCTGACTTGTTCGCGTATTTTTTTAGAGCTTCCCATTGCCGGAAAAATAAGTACTGAAGAAATTGTTCCTTTTTTATTTCATCCAGATGAGCCCCCTTTAATCCCCTTAGCGCCTCAGGGACTCTATCCCTTATTTCTTTTGGCCATTGCGTCCAGAGCCTTCCGCCAAAAACCTTCTTAAAAACTATAAATGCCGCGTAATCTTCAAGCCATGCTCTATTCTCTTTGCAAAATGAATTAAATCTTGTTTTTTTGTCAGCCTGCTTGAATTTTTCATACGCGATATCAAATATCTTTGCCTTAGACTCATAGGCCTTTGAATACTCAACTCTCTTTGATGAAAATTCCGGAAATAACTCAAGGTCGCTTTTTTCAATAAGCTTGTCTTTAAGCATCAGTTGGGGACTGATAAAAAAAGTATTTGCCGCAAAAGCAGAAACACTGCTGTAGGGCGAATTACCATTTACGGTATTTGTCGGATTTAACGGCAAAACCTGCCAATAACTCTGTTTTGAGGCATGGAGCATATCAATGAATCCATATGCTGATGGCCCCAAATCTCCGATGCCAAAGTCAGACCAGAGACAACTGATATGCAATAATAAACCACTACCCCTATTTTCCATTTTTTTCTCCTAATCACTAATTAATAAAGCCCCAGGGAATGATTTCATAATACTGTTAAGCAGTAATGTCCTGTTCCCGCTGATATTCTCACCTGTAATAGAATTTGTAAAGTTAAAGCCGGTATTTTCAGGCAGAGAAATATATGTATCGTCCCAGGCCTCACCTAACGGGCTATCTCCTTCTTTTATAAATAAACTCAAAAATCTGGGTACCACAGTTATCGCCCATTGATCATTGTACTGGCGGGCAAAAGCAATAATATTTTCCTTGTACTTACCTCCTGAGTCAAGCCCCTGGTAACTCCCCGCTTGAAAAAGCTCCTTATGTGCCGTTCTTGAACGCAGCGCACGGTATATCAGAAAAAGCTTGATCCTTCCATCCTCTTTAGATTCCATAAGCTCTTTAACCAGCTGGGGCAGGCTTTCGCGCTCTTTAGCCTCTATATAAGCCAGCGCTTGACAACGCGTTAAAAAATCAACTTCCCGGCGGTTATCAGGGTCAACAAGGCTCAAATTCCAAAACTCACTGCCCTGATAAAAATCCGGCACACCGGGTGCCGTAATCTTAATTAAAGTCTGTGCAAGGGAATTAAATATACCAAAATAAGCAACTTTTCGCTGAAAAGGGATAAATTTTTCAAGAAAATGTTCCGGATTGGAAAAATCCATAATCTTTCTCATAAAATCAAGATATGCTTTTTCATAAACAGAGTCCGGCTTAACCCAGGCAGTGTGAACCTTTGCCTCTCGCACTGCTTTTATTAAATAACCTTCCAATCTCAGTAAAAACGATCCATAGTCCTGTCCGTTAAACGGAAGCGCTCCCACCAATGTTTGATACAGAAAATATTCATCGTTTTTATCCGGAGCAGGCGAAGATTTAACCGGGGTTTTATGCTTTTTGTTTGTTTTATGCCATTGTTTTATATTCTCCTCCCAGAGGTTGGGCATTTCCGATAAGACATTAAGACGCGCTCTAATATCATCGCTTCTTTTTGTATCATGCGTATTCAAAGTATTCAGGGAATGCGGCCACAACTTTGCCTTGTGATTATTATAATGATGGAACTCTCTGATAAACGCTCCGAATTTATCAGGAGATCCGCCTACTTCGTTTAAAGACAATAACCGGTTGTAAACGTAGAAAACTGTATCCTCTACCCCCTTGGCCATGAGCGGCCCGCTTACCTGCTGGAACCTCATCACAAATTCCAGCAATTTCTCCTTTTCGGCTTCATGATAGACATGAACTGATTCAAGCAAAAGGAACTTTTCAATGAAATTCAGTTCGTAAAAAAGCCCCGGACTGATTAATTTCGCTCTTTGTATCGCGTTTATAATGCTTTCCTTATCGGCCAAGCGGAAATTTTCCGCGTTTAAATATGTTCTGTAAACAGAAAAAAGGGACAGTATTTCCACCAGTGCCCGTTTCAATCCGTAGAGAGTGATATCGGTTCCGTACCTGCTTTTGGAAGATGCCTTTTTAATAAACAGAGCTAGGTTATCGATATCTCCCGCCATGTGCTTGCCGATGATCAGTCTCTTTTTCTGACAAAGAAGTTCATCGTATGAGATTTTTAGCCCGCTGAACTTCGCGTAGATTCGGTTGAACTTCCTCTGGTTTTTTCGCAGGCAAAAAATCCCGTTTGTGTAATTAAGAAAATCGTAACCTGTTGTACCCTGCACAGGCCAGAGATTGAAAAGCTTCTCTTTTTCTATGAGAATTTTTTCGACAATAATATATGCCTTGGGAGCTTTTGAACGCAATCTTCTTAAGTACTGCATCGGGTCATATAAACCATCAATATGGTCAATCCTTAATCCGGATATTTTCCCCTCATCAACAAGTTTAAGAATATACTTATGCATATATTCAAATACCTTCTCATCTTCAATACGCAAACATATAAGCTCATTGATATTAAAAAAGCGCCGGTAGTTTATTTCCTCCGCGGCAACCTTCCAGAAAGAAAGGCGAAACATTTGATTGGACAACAGATCATCAAGTAGATTAAAGCTTTGCGCATCATGATTTTTACCGTTGAAAATGTGAATATTTTCATCGACTAAATTTTTAATCTCTGAGTTCCGGCAATATAACTGCCATAACCCCTCTTTGGCTTTACCTAATTTTTCGTAAGGATCATCTTTATCTTCCGCATCAGATTCTTTTAGATGTAAAAGCAATTCATCAAGTCTGAGCATATCCGCGTGGCCGCCTCCCAGCTTTTCTTTAAGAGCATCCAGATTATGGCTGAATATCCTTGCGTAGGTAGGAATATACAGAGCAAACCAATGTGAATAATACTTCACTCCCAGGCCTTTTTCTTCGTAACTTAACTGCAGTTCTCGGGATTCGAGCGCCTCCGCATAGAACTTGCCCAAAAATGGGGCAAGCAGCCTGCACCGCATGCTTTCATAAGGATGATCCCAGTCAATATCGAAGAAGGTATAGAATGGGGACATCCTGCCCTTTTCCATAACATCAATAAGGATCTTATTTTCACCGCTAAATGACATATGGTTGGGAACAATGTCCTGTATCCAGAAAATACCGTTTTCTTTTGCCTGAGAGATTAAATCATCAAAATCATTTTCTGTACCCAGCTGGGGATTGAGCTGATTAGGATCAATGATATCATAACCATGCGTACTTGATTTGCGCGCCCTAAAAACCGGTGAGGCGTATATGTCGGATATGCCTAAGCTTTTCAAATAGGGAAGAATGGATCCGGCTTTTTCAAATTTAAACAAGGGGTTAAACTGAATCCTGTAGGAGGCTTGAGGCAAACGCATTATCTGCTCCTTACAAAAAGATATCCGCCCAGAGCTTTGAAGTTGCTCACCCATTTTTTAGCAAGATTATCATCCTGCTTAGCTTTTCCTTTCATCGCATCATACAAATCCTTTTTTACAGCGAAATATATATTTTGCGCCTCCCATATGCGCATCTGCAGGCACAAGGGACGCAGGATCTTGAAAAGATTTTCCATATTCTTTAGAAGAGCCGCATCTTGAGGATTTTCCTTAAACCGCGCCATTAAGCTGCTTATCTTTTTACTTGCCACAAAACCTAGCGTAGTTTTATCTATATTCAATACCCAACGTTTGCTCTCTTTTACCAGATTTATAATTCGCTTTATATCCACATCCTCCTGCTCAAGCGCGTTTTTAATATCCTTATTGAAAATAAAACTAAAAGTACTCAGTAAAACCTGAGGCAGGGGTATATTGGTCTGCTTCATTGCCAGCATAATCGGATAATGATGCGCATTTATCTGCCTGAAGGATGTTTCGATCTCCTTTAACGTGAAAGTAAGCATCTGTGTAAATATTCTTCTTTGCTCATCCCTGAAAACATGCCAAAGGGAAAAATCATGCCCCTGGAAATATTTATCAAATAAAGAAATTATAGACGACACATCACTTTTTCCAAAAGCGTCCTTTGCTTCAAGATACATCCTCGTGAACACCTCATCATTTAATACAGTACAAATTCCGCCAAAGATTATATGGTCTCCTAAATGAAGCACCGCGTAACTGAATTCTTCCTTCTCTAGGGTAATCTCGGACTTAATACAAATACTGCCTGTAATAAACCGCTGTTTTCCCGCTTCCATATTCTCATAAGCCTTGCGCTCAATCTCATAATTATAAATAGTTACTTGTGTATCATAAGCGTTAAAAATGGAGGAAACCGCGTAATGCGCTGCAACTCTTTTAAGGTCAAGCCTTGTAGTTTTTACAAACTTTTCATATAGCTTTGCCGCATTTTCATGTTCCTTTATATTACTCTTTGCCCCTTTTAAGATCTTCAAATATTCTGCTTCCAGATCAATCCCGCTCACGGTTCGCGCCAGCTGTATCGCCCGCGCCGCGTAGTGAATGATCTGCATTGCCTCTGTTCCGGAAACATCATCAAAAAACCAGCCGCAGCTCGTATACATCAACATCGCGTGGCGCTGCATTTCAAGAAGCCTGAGCACGTTTGTCTTTTCCGTCTCGGTTAGCTCTTTAACCGAATGAATTGATAAAAACTCATTTATACTATCTGGTGTGCGTTTTAGAATAACATTAATGTAATCATTGCGCGCCTCCCAGGCATCATCCAGATATTTTAATATCTGCTCTTCATAAATGCCTGCCAGCGTGTCCCGCAGCCAGTCCATAGCCTTGCGCAGGCCTACCCGCCAGGATTGGTCCCAGCCGGAATGAGTACCAAGATTACATCCGCAATTGCTTTTCCAACGCTCAATACCATGAAAACAGCTCCAGGAAGAATTTTCAATGATCCGCACCTCATACACGGGAGGAAATTTTTCCAGGAATTCCGCGTATATCGTGATCTTTGCCCGGGCTTTTTCCGCGATATGGCTAAGGCCGTAAGACAGCGCCATTTCACCGTAAGTGTGATGATGCCCGTAAGTTTCTCCGTCTGTAGCGATATGCACCAACTGAGGCTGTTCCTTATTATCTGAAAAAGTTCCTATCAATCGATTGGCAAAATTATCCCCATTATCCAGCAATCCGCCAAAGGCGATATCTTGAGATACCGGCCCGTCATAAAAGAAAATATTTATACTTTTACCTGAAGGTAACCGGCACAAATAAGCCTGCTTGGGATCAATCTTGCCTCCTGAGGCATCAAGCCATTCCTTGCTCTGAATCGATTTTACTTTATGAGCCTGGTGCGGAGAAAGTATCGTGAACTTTATCCCATAATCTGCCATAAGATCGAGAGTTTCCAGATCAACTGCTGTCTCAGAAAGCCACATTCCTTCCGGCTTTCTTTGGAACCTGTATTCAAAATCTTTTATTCCCCACTCAATTTGAGTCTGCTTATCTCTTTTATTCGCTAGAGGCATGATCATATGGTTATAGACCTGGGCGATTGCCGAGCCGTGGCCTGAAAATTTCTCTTGGCTGTCAATGTCAGCCTTGATTATCTTCTCATAAGTATCCGGTTTTTTGCGCAGCATCCAGGAAAGCAGCGTTGGCCCGAAATTGAAACTTATCTTTGAGTAATTATTAACAATATCAATGATTTTATTCTCAGCATCGAGAATACGCGAAGCCCCGTTCGGCGCGTAGCATTCTATTGTTATTTTTTCATTCCAGTCATGATACGGGTACGCTGAATCCTGAATTTCAACCTCATTTAACCAGGGATTTTCCCTGGGCGGCTGATAAAAATGTCCATGCACACACAGATAACGATTCACCTTAAAACCTCCTTTTGATACAAAGCAAAGCTGCTCATCTTTATATTTAAATTTTGTTTATTTTCTATTATATCCGGAAGCAAGGTTCCGCCGCCTTGCCAAATCTCTTTTGCCGAATCAATGACTTTCTTCCATTTCCCATCGCTGGCCTCAAAAGAAAAAGAAGCATCAAATTTAGCGAAATTCAGCACACAGAATAACTCATTTCTATTATACCACCTTCTCCAAAACAAAAGCTTCTGTTTTTCATCTATCGATATTTCAAGTGAATGTTTATCAAGCTTTTTTAAACCTGGAAGTGTTTTCCTAAGTTCGATCAGCTTTTTATAAAACTTAAGCATCACCTTGTGCTCTGCCTCACCCCTTTTTTCCCAGTTCAGCTTTGAAAACTTAAAAGTCTCCTCATCCTGCGCATCAGCAGGAGTACCTTCAAATCCAAAGGAGGAAAATTCACTTTTTCTGCCCTGGCGCACGTCTTTTATCAGCTGTTCATCACTGTGCTCAACAAAATATAAAAAGGGCGCGATTTCCGCGTACTCTTCTCCCATAAAAAGCATCGGTATATATGGAGACAGTATCATTGACGCCGCGGCAAGTTTAAGCATCTCGAATGATACTAACTGCGACAGTCTTTCTCCTTTCATCCGGTTCCCTACCTGATCATGGTTTTGGGAAAAGACAATGAACTGATTAGCCGGAATATCCTCACTTGAATTACCATGATGTCTTTTTCTGAAATCAGAATACTCGCCTTGATAAACAAAGCCGTCCTTAAATGCCCTGCTCAATTTTTCTATCCAGCCGAAATCAATATAGTAGCCGGTTTTCTCCTGGGTTAAAATTGCATGCAGACAGTGATGGAAATCATCGTTCCACTGAGCGTCGATCCCATAGCCGCCCTGCATTCTAGTTTTAAGTATAACGGCATCATTCAGGTCGCTTTCAGCTATCAAATAATATTTTTTATTTTCCTTGCGCGAAAAATTATCAACATAATCAGAGAGTTCCTGTAAGAAATGTTTCGCGCTCATATCATAAATCCCGTGTACAGCGTCTAAACGCAGGCCGTCTATATGATAATTCTCAAGCCAGTACAGCGCGTTTTGAATAAAAAAACTTCTTACATCACTGCTGTAGGCATCATCAAAATTAA
>JAKLQT010000150.1 GCA_022013205.1 Candidatus Omnitrophota bacterium
GTTAAAAGAGGCAGGGGTATCTTTTTTTGTTATTGATGAGGCGCATTGCATAAGCCATTGGGGCCATGATTTCAGGGCTGAATACCGAGGCCTTGGAAAAATAAAAAAAATATTTTCAAGCGCGAGCGTGCATGCTTTTACGGCTACAGCGACAAAAGAAGTGCAGGATGATATTGTAAACCAGTTAAGGCTTTGCGATCCGGTAAAGCACACAGGAGGAGTGGACAGGCCTAATCTTATATACCGGGTATTACCCCGTCAGCAGATAACCAGTCAGGTTGTGGAGGTTTTGCAAAGGCATGGTAAGGAGCCGGGCATCATTTACTGTCTTCGCCGCAAGGATGTGGATAAGATGTCGCAAAGCTTAAAAAAGCTCGGGTTTGAGAATGTAGCCTACCACGCGGGGATGTCTGATGAACAGCGGCATATAAACCAGGAAAAATTTATCAAAGAAGATGTAGATATTATTGTAGCCACAGTTGCGTTTGGTATGGGTATAGACCGCTCTAATATCCGGTTTGTAATTCACGCGGGAATGCCTAAAAGCATTGAACATTACCAGCAGGAAACAGGCCGCGCCGGCAGGGACGGACTGCCTGCGTTTTGCTATATGTTTTACAGCGCGGGAGATTATCAGTTATGGAGTTTTTTCGCCAAAAAGTCCGCTGAACGCGATGTGCTGATGCATAAACTATCGCGAATGTATGATTTTTGCGCGCAGCCTCAGTGCCGGCACAAGGTGCTGGTTAATTATTTCTCTCAAATGTATGAAAAGGACGGGTGCGATGCCTGTGATTATTGCCTAAAAGAGCTGGATATGGTTGAAAATCCCCTGGTTATCGCCCGGAATATTCTATCATGTGTGGACACTGTAAAGCAGCAAAGATATGGTTTTGGAGCAGGATATGTTACGGATGTTCTAAGAGGAAGAATAATTGATAAGATAACTAATTTACGCCATCATGAATTGGCTGTTTTCGGCGTTATGGCCAACGAGTCAATTGCTTTTATCCGCTATATGATAGAACAGCTTATCGGCCAGGGGTTCTTGGCACGCAATGATGAGTTTTCTACACTTTTTATTACAGAAAAGGCTCAACTTGTGCTGAATGCCCGGATAACTCCGGTTTTAGCAAGGCCGTTGCAAAGAGAAAAGAAAAAGCAGGTTACAAAACAAAACTCGATACGCCGCGCAAAAGTTTGGGCGGGAGTTGATCAGGACTTATTTGAGAGATTGCGCCAAAAAAGAGCAGAGCTTGCCAGAGAGAAGGGTGTGCCCGCGTTCATTATATTCGGAGATAAGACGCTTTTAGATATGGCTGATAAGAAGCCGCTGACTAAAGATGCCTTTGCGGAAATTTATGGGGTTGGAGAGCAAAAACTAAAAACATACGCGGATGTATTTATCGATATAATCGCGGAAGATTAATCAGCTGGTTAAGGAATAGGGGGTTTATGAACCGTTCAGCAGAAATGGGAACAAAACCGATATTATGGCTGCTGGGGAAATTTGCCATACCGTCTATTTTTAGTCTGGTTCTGCATGCTCTTTATAATATTGTAGACAGAATTTTTATCGGCCGGGGGGTAGGGGCTCTTGGGCTTGCCGGAGTGACCTTATGCTTTCCTTTGCTGCTTTTTATCTTCGGCTTCTGCCTGCTGTTCAGCAGCGGTTCATCATCATTGATATCACTGCATTTGGGTAAGCAGCAAAAAGACAAGGCGGAAGAGGTCTTTGGGAATACTTTTGCTATTATGAGTGTTACCTCGATTGTAATTACTGTCATAGGCCTTATGTTTTATGAACCTATGCTTAGATTAATGTCAGTGAGCAATGATGTCTATCCGCATGCTAAGGATTATCTTCAGATACTTTTTGCCGGAAGTATATTTTTCTTTTACGGTTTTTTCATCACGTTTGTCATCAGGGCTGAGGGAAATCCTGTGTATGCGACAATGATGATGGTTGTGGCTACAGTTATAAATGTAATACTTGACCCTATTTTTATTTTCCTGCTGCATATGGGAACAGGCGGCGCGGCTCTGGCAACAATAATCTCAGAGGCGGTTATTGTGCTTATGGGGCTGATGTACATAATGCGTAAACAGGGGCTGCTGCATATAAGGCGCAAATACCTGCATTTTAATTGGCCGAATATAGGGCGGATCGCTTTTCTTGGGCTCTCTCCCGCGTTGATGGATATCGCGGCAAGCTTTCAGGTAAGTTTTCTGAATTCCCGGCTGGTACGCTATGGAGGCGATGTGGCTGTGGCTGCCATGGGAATAATTTTTTCCATTACTTCTCTGGTTGCTCTGTTTACCTTCGGCATGGCAGCAGGAATGCAGCCTTTGATTGGGTATAATTACGGGGCAAAAAACTATAAGAGGGTTAAAGATATATTCACTTACGCGTGCTTTAGCACAGTAGCCATCCTATTTTTCGCAGTTACCGCTATTATTGTTTTTTCCGAACAGATAGCAATGCTTTTTTGCCGTACTGATCCTGATCTTATTAAACTCAGCAAACACGGCCTGCGTGTTTTTATTTTTATGTATCCCCTTGTTGGCTTCCAGATCCTGGGTACGCGATATTTCCAAGCAGTAGGCAAAGGATTGCATTCGATTTTGATCGGCCTGTCAAGGCAGTTACTTATTTTTATCCCGGTGCTTTATATATTGTCCGGCAGGTTTGGTGTAGAGGGAGTATGGTTCAGCAGTCCGGTGGCTGAGGCCTTGGCGGCAATTGTTACGATGTTGTTTTTAGCCAGGGAAATAGGCGCGCTTAACCGTCTGCAAAAAAATACTGCTGGTTAAAAATTATTAACTCTCAGTAATTAAAGAAATTATGAAATTAATATCATTGATTGTAACTGTTATTGTGCTTGTTCTGTTTTGTGCAAGTGTTTTTGCGCTTGATTGGAAAAATTTACATAAAACCGCTGATGAGATTTCTATATCTGAGGCACAGGAATTAGTCAGGAAAAGTAAAGACTTGCCTGAGGCGCTGTACGTCGCGGCGCTGGTTTATCTTAATGAATATAAGGTGTATGAGGCAAAATCTTTATTTTTAAGGATTCAAAAGAGAGCGCCTGAGACTTTAGAGGCTAAATGGGGGCTGGCTGAGATTTCAAGGCGCGAATATGACATCCAGAAGAGCCGGGAAGCGCTCAGACAGATCATTATATCCAACCCGGATTTTTCTCCTGCCTATATTACGCTGGCTTATATAGAATTCAGCTTGAAAAACTATAAGGAGGCGGTTAAGCTTGCCGCTGTGGTTATAAATCAGGGGACAGAGGTTGTTGATCTGAGTAATTACGTGAGGGCTTATCTGATTCTTGCCGGGGCAAAGGGAATGATCGCGGATAGAAGCGGGCCTCTGGCAAAGGCTTTTCACGGCCTGCAGGTGCTTCCTAATTTAAAAAGGGCGAAAAGATTACAGCCTGAATCTCCTGGAGTTTATTTCGGGCTGGGGGCTTTTTATCTGCTGGCGCCTGCAATTGCCGGAGGGGATATTATCAAGGCAAAAGAGCATCTGGAAAAAGCGATCTTACTTGATCCAAATCTGGTTGATGCCTATGTAAGGCTTGCCCAGGTGTATAGGGCGCAGGGAGATATGAAAAGGTTTCAGGAATATCTGCGTCTGGCTTTAGAAAAAGACCCGCAAAACTATCTTGCTAATGAACTAAGAGATTCCCTACAGTAGCGCTTATATTCTTAATATCCTGATGACATAATCAAGGAGCGCTTTTTTATATGCAGGCTTCATCTTTAAATTTTTTAAGATTGAGGTTGAGCTTTTTAATAAAATCTTTATCTGGGCTTTCGCGTATTCAAGGCTGCCGGTATCTGTTATTATCCTGCGGGCTGTATCCAGGTCTTTTCTTGTAACCTTGTTCTTGTTCAGGATTTTCTTCAGATTGTCTTTCTGCTGTTTACCTGAATGGGTGTAAGCATGCCAGATAAGCAGAGTTTTTTTGCCTTCCTGCAGATCACTTAAACCTGACTTTCCGGTTTTCTTTTCTTGGGCGAATATAGCGAGAATATCGTCCTTAATCTGAAACGCCCGGCCTAATGATGTGCCGAATTTAAATAATAAATTTATTTGTTTTTTTGATGCTCCGGCAAGGATTGCCCCGGTGGTCAAAGGGGCAATAAAGGTATAGTACGCGGTTTTATAATCATAGATTTTATATATCTGATCGTTTCTTATTTTGCTGATGTCCTCAATGCTGTAGAGAAGCTCTATAAACTCGCCGCAGCCGGTATAACAGGCAGTCTCAATAAATTTTCTAAGTGCTTCTTCCTTACGCAGAGGGTCTTCGTTTATAGAAAGGAATGCTTCGATCGCAATAGCGTACATTATGTCTCCGGTGATCATAGCCAGATTTTTACCGGAAAAGCCTGTTTTTTTCGGCTTTTTTATTTTTCGCTCCATTAATTTATGCATAGAGGCTTTTCCCCGGCGCGTATCCGAATTATCGACTATATCGTCATGGACCAGAAGAAAAGCGTGAAGGAGCTCTATGGCCAGCGCGCTGCGGTAAAGGTTCTTTGGATTTTTCGCGGAAAAACCTTTATAGCCGATGATAAAAAGTATAGGCCTGATTCTTTTGCCCCTGGTGAGGATAAAGTGTTTCATGTTATTGAAAAGAAGCATGGATATATCGCGAAGGTGATAGCGGCTGTTTATATAAGATATGAACTTTACAAGTTCATTGTCCAAAGTGTTTTTTAGTTTGCTAAACATGATAGTATGATATCATATATCTTACTATGGAACA
>JAKLQT010000151.1 GCA_022013205.1 Candidatus Omnitrophota bacterium
AATAAAACAGGTAAAAAAAAAGTTTTCCTGAAAAAATCACACGGGCGGGGAAATCCAATTTACGACGAGCGGATAGACGAGCGAAGCTCTGCGATTTTTATTGTCTGGATTGCAAATAGAGAAACGCAGATAGAGAATATGCTAAGAATATAAATAGAATTACTGCGGTCCTTCACTCTGATCTATCCGTCGGTTGCTGTTTTTACCGGAGCAGTAATTGCGGGGGGGAGGGATACCTTTGACAATTCTTCTCGGATGCAGAGATGCCGGTATATGTATTAGGTGTGGCAGTTACATCAACACAGGATATTCTGCTGATGAGAGCTGTGGGATAAAACGATTATTCCCTATGTAAAAAACTCTTAAACAAGTGGTTAATACTTCGATTGCGAGCCACTCTGCAAAATAATAAAATGAACTTGACTGCGGGTCTGAACGCATATTATTTTACTTTACAAAATTCAAAAGTTATTAAAGAGAATGCCCCTCTGAGTAATTGTTTGGTTTGGTGAAAAGAGCGTATTCGTAATAAAAACCCAACAATTTTTTTAGGCCTAAAATAGAATTCTCTAAACGCTTTTTTTTGGAGTTTGATCAATTCTTTTTTTGACAAGCTACTTACTTCAAACGGTAAAAGACGGGGGGAAAAAAATAGGAAATAATTCTCCCATTTTGTTTTATAAAAATCCATATGAAAAACATTTTTTCTTTGTAAATCGTTGAATATCTTAGAACCGGGCGCAGGATGGAACAAGCCGAATAGAGCATAATCCGGATCAAGTTTTTTTGCAAAATCGATAGTTTCTTCTATGGTATTAATATCATCTTCCGGTGACCCTAATATAAAGCTGCAGAAAGATGATAGCTTGTGTTTCTTGCATAGAGCGACCGATTTTTTTATGTCATTCAATGTTATGCCTTTATTTAAGTTGTCTAAGATTTTCTGAGAACCTGATTCTGCGCCGAAGAATATTGAACGGCAGCCTGCCTGATACAATGCCTTGTATAATTTTTCCGAACCCCTGTCGGCTCGGCTGAAACAACTCCATAAGATATCAAGTTTATTTTTTACTATTAATTCACAGATTCTTATTGCCTTATCTTCATCGTGAGTAAAAGTGTCATCGCAAAACAGGAAATCTTTAACATTGTAAGTTTTCTTTAAATACTTTATTTCTGCAATAACATTTTTCTCCGAACGATAGCGTATTTTTTTTCCAAATATATTGCTGCAAAATGAACATGAATAAGGACAGCCTCTGCTTGTAATTATTGCCCCGATATTTTTGTTTTTTGTAAAACTGCAGGGCGCAGACAAATGATATTTATCCATTTGCAAAAGCTCGTAGGCAGGAAAAGGCATTTCATCTATATTCTCTACTAGTTCTCTCTCAGCAGTCTCTCTGATCCGGTCATTTTCCTTATAAGCAATACCTTTTACCTGACTTAGATCATTTCCATTCTTTATCGCATTAATCAGTTCAGACATTGTCCGCTCCCCCTCGCCCTTAACGGCAACGTCTATCAGCGCACTTTTTAAAATATCCTTATACAGATTAGTTGCCAAAGCACCTCCGACAATAATTTTTATATCGGGCTTAATTTTTTTAATGATCGAAGCAAAATCAAGTACACAGTTTACTGTTGTAAGATACATTGCAAACCCGACTATTAGCGGATCTTTTTTTTTAAAAAATTCTTCAAACTGGTTTCCGTCAAGATTCAGTGCATTATTATCTAATATTTCCACCTGAAACCCGTTCCTTTTTACATAAGCGGCGATATAGGATATCCCCAAAGGAGGAGTAAGTCCGGCAGAAGCTTTTAGCATAAAGTTATTGGGCGGTTGATGCGGATTTATCAAAAGTAAATCTAAGTTAGGCATTTTTTAACTAATCTTTTATTAATTTATGATAAAAAAAAGTAGTTTTTTGCTTAAATTGAATCAATACATTGAAATTGCTGCAGTTGTTTTATTCAATAACTTTTAAATAAGGCTGCAGAAATGCTCTTTTATTATGATATAATTTATTGCTTATAAGCTTACGGGGAAAAACTTTTTTTGTCAAGACAAATCTCAATGGGTGTCGCGATGGGTGTCAAGCCATGGGTGTCAAGCCAACGCAAAAAAGAAATGTCCTGTAACCGGTGATTTGCGGGGGGGGGGGTAATTTTTTATTTACAAATATCCCGAGCTATTATATGACATATCCGAAATGAAAAGACAACGCAGAACGACAATTACAAAAACTTGTTGCTGAAAAAGAAGATTTGCTTTTCGATGCTTTTTATAATAAAAATCGCCTTGTGCTGCTAATGACTAGAAGGGTATATATTGGAGTGATATTATTTGTGATGCGTAATGTTCTTAGAAGATTTAAGCTAAAATGAGAAAAACAGTCTTTTCCTGACAAGAAAAAGTTTTACATCTTATCATAAATGAGAATACGTCTTAGTTCTTCGAGATTCGCTAGTAAGTGATCAACCTCTTTCTTGTCTATTTTAATTGCTTTTTTTGCAAAAATTGCACAATGATTACACTGCATGGGCGAATTCATACAGCAGTGTTCTTTCTTATTTAAGAAATGATCAATAAACTTATCTAGCTTGCTATTATCAATATATGGAGGATAAGAGTTTAGTTTAAATCTTTGAGCTCTTAAAATTTTAGAAATTTTAAACCCATGATTTTTTAAAAGATGATAAAGGATTGAAAAGTTTTGCTTAAACGATAATTTATCAGGCCGATTTTGAAAAGAAACGATATTGGATAAATCACCTTTGTATTCACCCTTAGTATAAGCATTTACTGTTTCTTTTAAGCGGGCAGGGCTCGTAGCTCTTCCAATTATTTTAAAATAATCAATTCCTATTTTTTTGTACTGATGGATATCTTCAGGTCTTATCCAGGGCGCTCTTATGAAATTGCTAAAATCATTCAGATATAAAGTTCGGCAATTTATTGTGCAATAATCAATCACATTAGAAATATTTTTATGATTATTAGAAGAGCTGATGCTTGAAACATTATGATGATAATCTCTAAAAATGCATGAAAGTAAACAACCCTCATTTACAAGTAACTTAAGCTTTAACTGGGACTTTTCTTTTATAGCTTTTAGCTCCTTAAAATTTCTATTTAAATCAAGTGAAAGAGTTAAAGTGTCAACACCAATATTTTCCCAATATTTTACTTTAGTAAGATTGTTGACATTAGCGATGATAGAAACATTAATATTGACAGAAGGGAAACGCTCTTTTATGTATTGCGCTAAATAAGGAATAGTAACTGTGAAGGTGTCAACCCCAATATGAACTAATTTAGCCAAGAATTTATGAATTTTCTGTTTGCCTTTTTGCGTATATTCAATATTTTGTAGAGAAGGAGAATTTAGTAAATAGTTGAATTGAATATTCTTAACATGTATTTTCTTTATATATTCTGCAAGCTTTTTAAAACTAATCGAGGGTAGAATGTAACTTGGGCGACCTCCTCCTATTAAATCTCGTGGAAGTTTTCCATATATTTCGTAGATATTATCGGTTAAGAGTTCTTCCGATATGTCTTGTTTAAAGTTTGTAGGTATTGAAAACATTTTTTGTGATTCTGAATATGTCAATAAAAAATAGAGGCATTCTTTTTTTAGAATGCTAGCAGTATTTATTGCAAAGATGATTGCTGGAATTATTCTATCATGAGCTTATTAAGTTATCAAGGGTATTAATTTGACCCTAAATCCTAAATAGAAATTTAAAAACAGCTTTTACAGCAATTTTTAACTAATTTTCCCAAAAAAGAGCAGAGCCATGTTACCCCAACAACTCATTATCCAGCC
>JAKLQT010000152.1 GCA_022013205.1 Candidatus Omnitrophota bacterium
TGAGATCAGTACTCAGCCGAAAAAATTTGAATCAGTTAAAAAAGCTATAGAGGATTGCGGTATTGAAATCAGTTCATCTGAAGTAACATTGGTGCCTGATTCTACGGTCAATATTTCCGATAAAGGAACTGCCCAGCAGGTGCTTGGGCTCATCAATGCTTTAGAAGATAATGATGATGTGCAGAATGTTTACGCTAATTTTGATATTCCGGATAATATATTATCTGAAATAGAATTATAAGGAAAATATGCGAGTCTTAGGAGTTGATCCCGGCCTGCGGTGCGTAGGATACGGCGTTATAGAATTCAATAAGCACGAGGCGGGCAGGACTATGCAGGGGCGCAACCCCAGGCTTAAGCTTATCGAAGCAGGTATTATCAGGACATCATCAAAAGATAAACTCACGAACAGGCTCAATATTATATACAACGGCCTTATTCAGGTGCTTCGGGCTCACCGGCCTGACGTGGTTGCGTTAGAGGAACTTTATTCTCATTATAAGAATCCTAAAACAGCAATAATGATGGCGCACGCGCGTGGGGTTATTTGCCTTGCGGCCGCTCAAGCGAAAATAAATGTTGCCGGCTATGCTCCAAGAAAGGTAAAAAAAGCAGTAACCGGCGCAGGAGCAGCGGCAAAATCGCAGATGCAGAGAGTTATTATGGATATCCTTGGACTCAAGGTTGTGCCCAAGCCGCATGATGTTGCGGACGCGCTGGCGCTGGCCATAACCCATATTAATGTCAGCAGCAGAAAAATATGATTTGCTCAATCGCGGGAAAAATTAAACAGAGAAAAGAAAATTCGCTTCTGGTGCAAGTGAACGGGTTTGGATATGAGGTTTTTATTCCGCAGGGGATTATGAAATGCCTTTCTCAGGATGAAACCGAATGCGAATTAGTTACGTTCCACTATCATCAGGCGGATCAGAATAAGAGTATACCGATCCTGATCGGGTTCATGAACGAGATCGAAAAGGAATTCTTTGAAAAATTTATCACCGTATCCGGCATTGGGCCTAAGGCCGCGGTTAAGGCAATAGCTGAGCCGATACCGGATATAGCCAAAGCAATTGATTGCGCAGATATCGCGTATCTAAAATCATTGCCCGGCATCGGAATGCAAAGAGCAAGAGAAATAGTCGCTAAACTTCAGGGCAAAGTAGGAAAGTTCGGCCTTATCAGGGGAGTAGTTCATAAAGAGAAGGCAGCCTCTGCCGAGAGTGATATAGAACAGGAGGCATTAGCTGTACTTTTGCAGCTGCAGTATAAGAAACCTGAGGCCCAGATGATGATCAAAAATGCGATAACCAGAAACCCGGATATCAAAAATTCGGAAGAGCTGTTAAATGAAGTCTACAAGCAAAGATCAAATCAATAATGATGACGAGATGTTAAGAGAGCCTGTGCTTATGCAGCAGGAGACAGAAGAGGATCTGGTTCTTAACCTCTCGCTTCGGCCGCTTAAATTCCTGGATTTTATCGGCCAGGTTAAGCTTAAAGAGAATCTGCTAATCGGTATTCAAGCGGCAAAATCAAGAAACGAACCTCTGGAGCACTTGATGTTCTCAGGCCCCCCCGGGCTTGGTAAGACCACGCTTGCTCATATTATTGCCCATGAAATGGGCACAAAGATCACTACCACCTCAGGCCCGGCCATAGAAAGAGCAGGCGATCTTATCGGTATACTCACCAATCTTGAGCAGGGGGATATTCTTTTTATAGATGAGATACACAGGCTGTCAAAAATAGTTGAGGAATTTCTCTATCCGGCCATGGAGGACCACAAGATAGATTTTATTATTGATAAAGGTCCTTATGCCAAGACAATCCAGTTTAACCTAAAACCTTTTACACTTATCGGGGCAACAACCCGCTCCGGACTGCTCAGTGCTCCTTTGCGCAGCCGCTTCGGGATGTACTACCATATTGATTTTTATCCCTGGGAGGATCTGGTAAGTATTGTTAAGAAATCCGCGGAAAAACTTGGGTTGGATATTGATCAGGAAAGCGCGGTACTTATCGCTAAAAGATCACGCGGTACACCGCGTGTGGCCAACCGGCTTTTGCGCAGGGTCAGAGATTACAGCGAGGTCAAGGCAAACGGTAAGATCAATGCCGGGATTACAGATATTGCTTTGGATCTGCAGGGTGTCGACGATCTCGGGCTTGATGAAATTGACCGCAGAGTGCTGGGGGTAATAATTGATAATTATGACGGTGGGCCTGTTGGGATTGAATCACTTGCGGCGACCCTTAATGAAGAAAGCGATACGATTGTCGATGTAGTTGAACCGTATTTATTAAAGATGGGGCTGCTTAAACGTTCTTCACGAGGGCGCCAGGCAACAGATCCTGCCTATAAGCACCTTGGCCGCAAAAGAACAAAAGACAGGCAAAAGGAGATATTTGAATGACGCTAAACAAAAGAATACTTCTGCATATGTGCTGTGCTCCTTGCGAGATCTATCCGCTTAAAAAACTCAGGGCGATGAATTTTGATGTGGGAGGTTTTTTCTATAATCCGAATATATACCCGCGTGATGAGCATACCTTGCGCAAAAAATATGTAATGGAATATTCTAACCGGGTTAATTGCGATATATATTTCTGTGAAGGGTACCATGAGGAAGAATTCCAAAATGCCGTTAAGGATAATACCGAGCGGCCAGGGCGCTGTATGCATTGCTGGTATTTGAGGCTTAAAAGGACAGCTGAACACGCGAAGAGGATCAAGGTTGAGACATTTTCTACTACCTTGCTTGTCAGCCCGTACCAGGATAAACAGGCGATAAAACTTCTGGGAGAAAAAGCAGCGGCTGAAAACGGCGTCAGTTTTTTTTATTATGATTTTAGTGAGGGATACCAGGAGGCGGTAAGGATATCCGCAATGGAACAATTATACCGCCAGAAATACTGCGGATGTAAATACAGCCTTGCTGAAAGAACAGCGGTTAAGGTATAAAAGTTTAGGGGGTATTCGCAAAAAGTGTGATAAAGATTGTATAAGTAAAGTGGTGACAAGATAATAGGTAAATTTACCGCTTAACACCAATTTTTTAATACTATAAAGGCCTTTGCAGGACTATCAAGGAAGTGAGAAAGGATTTCACTGAAAAATATTTTTCCTCATTCTCGACTGACATCCTGTCAGTCTCCGAGGTAAGTTATAGCTGCCAGACATCCTGTCGCATCTATAACTTAAATCCGGAAAAACATTTCCCAGTAAAATCTAAGTGACGCAGAAGCCTTTCAGAGAGAAAAAGTAAAGAGAGTTTTAGAAAAAAGTGAAAATAACAGATTTTGATTACCAACTTCCGCGGGAATTAATCGCTCAGTTTCCTGCTAAACGCCGTGATGAATCACGGCTTTTAATTATAAACAGAAAAACCGGGCGGATTAAGCATAGCCGGTTTAAGGAAATTGCCGGCATGTTCACGCCCGCGGATGCCCTGGCCTTAAATGATACAAAAGTAAAACCCGCGCGTTTGATAGGAAAGATTAAGGAAAAGGATATTGATATTCTTCTTGTCGAAAGGGTTAAAAAAAATTGCTATTATGTTTTGGCTAAGCCGGGAAGGAAGCTAAAGCCTAAAGCAATTATCAGCTTTGGGGATAATAAATATCAGGCTGAAGCTGTTGATTCAGATTATGCTATTGCACAGGGTATGAAGATGATTGAATTTAAGCAGGATGAGGATATTGAGGCGGTTTTAGGTAATATAGGCGTAATGCCGTTACCTCCGTATATAAAGCGGGAGGCTGCCGCTATTGATGGAGCGAGATATCAGACCATATACGCGAAAATCCCGGGCGCTATTGCCGCCCCAACAGCAGGCCTGCATTTTACCGAGGCTACTATAAATCAAATCAAAGCGTTGAATATAAGCATAATTTATCTTACTTTGCATGTGGGGCTTGGGACATTTTTGCCTGTTAAGGTAGAAGACATCAGGGCCCATAAAATGCATAAAGAATATTATGAGTTGAGCTCAAACTCAGCCGCGGAGATTGAGAAAGTAAAACGCTCCGGCGGCAGGATCTGCGCTGTGGGAACTACAGTCACCCGGGTTCTGGAAACCTGTGCCGGGGAAGAAACTGCTTTTACTCTTAAACCGGGAAAGGGGCAAACAGATCTTTTTATTTATCCGCCGTATGAGTTCAAGTCTGTGGATATGCTGCTTACCAATTTTCATTTGCCAAAAACCACATTACTTATGCTGGTATGCGCCTTTGCCTCAACGGAGCTGGTGCTTGAGGCTTATAACAAGGCAGTGGAAGAAAAGTACAGATTTTTCAGTTATGGGGACGCGATGCTGATTATATAGAGTAACCAGTTACTGGTATCGATTAGAGAGGTCTCACTAAAAACATGAGCTTCAAATTAGTACATCAAGATAAAAATTCAAAGGCCAGGCTGGGATTACTGGAAACAAAGCGCGGGATTATTCAAACACCGGTTTTTATGCCCGTGGGAACACAAGCCACGGTTAAGGCCATTTCTCCTGCCGCGCTTGAGGAAATGGGAGCTGAGATCATTCTCGGAAATGCCTATCATTTATATCTGAGGCCCGGAACCCGGCTGATAAAAAAAGCCGGTGGATTGCATAAATTCATGAACTGGCACGGGCCGATACTTACCGACAGCGGAGGTTACCAGGTGTTCAGCCTTTCAATCCTGAGAAAGGTTACGGATAAGGGAGTGAAGTTCCAATCTCATATCGACGGTTCCGCGCATTTTATCGGCCCCAGGGAGTGCCTTGAAATACAGGATATATTAGGAAGTGATATCTGCATGGTACTTGATGAGTGCGCAGCGTATCCATGCGAGTATGAAAATGCTAAGATTGCGATGAAGCGCACCCTTGATTGGGCCGGTATAAGCCGAAAGGTGAAGCTAAACAGCGGCAATAAAGTCTTTGCGATTGTGCAGGGGAGTACTTATGAGGATCTAAGGGGCCCATGCGCGAGAGAACTTGTAGATATGGATTTTGACGGCTATGCCGTAGGCGGCGTAAGCGTGGGAGAGCCTCCGGAGCTTATTTATAAAATCGTCGATTACACCCTGCCTCTTTTACCTGAAAGTAAGCCGAAATATATAATGGGCATGGGTACGCCTGAGGATATACTTGAGTGTATCGGTTTGGGCGCGGATATGTTTGACTGCATTATCCCAACTCGCTATGGCAGAACAGCCAATGCTTTTACCACAAAGGGAAAAATTAATTTACGTAATGCTGCTTTTACAGAGGATCTTAGCCCTGTAGATCCGGAATGTGATTGCTATTTATGCAAGAATTTTACAAGAGCGTATGTCAGGCATTTGTTTTATGCCAAAGAAATGCTCGGCCCCCAGCTTTTATCTTCGCATAACGTGCATTTTTACATAAATCTTATTAAACAGGTGCGCGAGGCAATCGCAGCTGATAAGTTTAATGAATTCAAGAAGCGATTTCTTGAAAAATACAAAAACATTCGCTAGTTTCAAAAATAAAATCAATAACCATATTGATATATGTATAAAAGTATGGTAATATTATTGTGGAGGGATTTATTGGAATGACTGTCTCTTGTTTTGACTGGGACCAAAATAAAGATAGGATTAATCAGGAAAAGCATGGTGTTGCCTTTGTAATTGCTCAGTTAGCTTTTCTTGATCCCAATCGTATTATTGCTAAGGATATGAAACATAGCAAAAAGGAGAGAAGATATTACTGTATCGGTAAAGTGGATACAGTAATAATTACTGTCCGATTTAATTACAGAAAAAATATCATACGAATAATTGGCGCAGGATATTGGAGAAAAGGAAAGGTGCTCTATGAAAAGAAAAATAAGATACACTAATGAACCAATGGAACTTGAACTTATCGAGGATTTTCTTCCGCCTCCGGAACAGATAGCAATAAAAGATGAAAATGTTAAGGTTACTATTACTTTAAGTAAGGAAAGTATCGAATTTTTTAAGCAAGTTGCAAAAAAACATCATTCCCCTTATCAGAAGATGATTCGAAAGATTCTCGATTCATATGTATCACATTACAAAAAGGCATAACTTCATCCACCTAACCGTTACCCGCGCCGAAATCGCGTGGGCACCGGCAGGTTATGCCTATGTTATGCTCAGCCTCACCCGGGCTAAAACCCGGGATTTCTGAGTGAGAATCCCGCAGATTTACTTTTCCGCCACTGTATAACAGCGAGACCTGCCTGTCCCGCTGCATTTAAAGCGGGAAAAGCCGGGGTTTTTAAAGCATGTGGGATAAAAACCAGCAATAAGTTCCGGAAATATTGCTTTTAACCAGGAAAATCCCTTTGTTTTTGGGCTTTTCCTACAGCCTCGTTAGCTGCTAAAATAAAAATGAATTATTGACAAAACGTACGTAATATGGTACGATTTAACTGGAGGCGATTACGATGACTACCTTAACTGCAAGTCAAGCACGAAGTATATTGTATCAATTGTTGGATAAAACTGCTTTATCGCATGAACCTATACAAATTACCGGAAAAAGGCATAACGCAGTATTAATATCGGAAGATGACTGGCGATCCATCCAGGAAACCCTGCATCTTCTCTCTATTCCGGGAATGCGCGAATCAATCCGTAAAGGGCTAAAAACTCCAATTAAAGAATGCAATAAAAAATTAACATGGTAAATTGGAAAATAGTTTACACAAAACAAGCTTTAAAAGATGCAAAAAGGCTTTCTACCAGTGGACTGCGTTCTAAAGCTGAATCTCTCCTGGAAATCATAAAACAAAATCCTTTCAAGACTCCATCACCATTCGAAAAGCTAGTAGGCGACTTAAACGGCGCATACTCAAGGAGAGTAAACATCCAACATAGAATTGTTTATCAAGTCATAAAAAAATATAAAACAGTAAAAATTATTCGCATGTGGACTCATTATGATTAAATCCTTGTCATTTTGAAAAAAAGCGGTATACTAAAATAATAATCAATCAAAGGAAATGAAAGAAGGAGGGGGGGGATGAATAACAAGTTGAAGACTTTGACAGCTCCGCCAGCGAAGATTAAAAAGCAAGGATAAGGATCAGACAGGTTATGGCCAATTTTTCCTTTGATATTGTATCTGAGGTAGATTTACAGGAAGTAGATAATGCGGTTAATCAGGCATCAAAAGAGGTTAATCAACGTTATGATTTTAAGAATAGTAAATGTAAGATTGAGTTTAAACGGGAAGAAAAGCAATTGATTCTTTTCGCGGATAATGATTTTAAATTAAGTGCCTTGCGGGATATTTTGAATGGAAGATTGGTAAAA
>JAKLQT010000153.1 GCA_022013205.1 Candidatus Omnitrophota bacterium
GTTAACATAAAAAAGCTATTTTTTATTGATTTAAACATACCATTGATTTATGATTAAGTCAAGAAATCATAACGTTAATCAAAGCAAGCTGTTAAATCATTTCATCTGCCATGTATTCCAGATCTATCAAACCCCTGTTATACAATTCCCTTAATGAACTTTGCATGGTCTGCATACCTACATTCTTACCGACCTGAATAAGCGACGGTATCTGCTTCCAGTCAGCCTCTCTTATCACCCTGCGCACCGCACTTGTGACTACCATAATTTCTGTAGAGAGTACAAGCCCTGTTTCATCAATACGCGGTATTAAATCCTGACTGATCACACCTTTTAATACCAGCGAAAGTCTTTTAAGAATGTGTTTTTGTATGTCACCGGGGAAAAAGGAAGAAACCCTATCCAATGCCTGAACCGCGTCACCGGCATGTATCGAGGTCAAGACCAAAGCGCCTGTTTCTGCGGCTGTAATAGCTGTTTCCATGGTCTCCATATCTAATATCTCTCCCACAACTAAAATATCCGGATTCTGGCGTAGAGCATTTTTAGCCGCGTTAGAAAATGAGAGGGTATCCCTCCCGACCTCTCTTTGTTTAATTATACAATGCCGGTTAACATAAACATATTCTATCGGCTCTTCAATACAAACTATAATACCGCTTCTTTTATTATTAATAAATTCGATCATTGAGGCAAGAGTAGTTGTTTTACCCGAACCTGTCCTTCCTGAAACCAGTATCAATCCGCTTTTATTAAGCAGAAGGTTTTCTACTGAGACCGGCAGGCCTAAAGAAGAAGGCGCATCTATTTGCGCAGGGATTACCCTGAAAGCGCCCTCTATTTTGCCCTGCTGGATGTGCAGATTCACACGAAAACGTCTTCCCTTGCGAGTAGTCAAAACAAAATTAAACTCTTTATTGCGCATAAACTTTATATATCTGTCCCCGTCCAACATAGCTAGAAGTAAATATTTTAATATATACTCATCAAACGGTTCCCCCTCTTCAACAATCAATTTACCTAATTTTTTCTTGATTGGAGCATATCCGCTAACAAGATGAATATCGACCACGTTTTCTAAGTCTATTCCATCTAAAACATTATTAATATCTACTTTTACCAGAAAATTTTTGAGCTTTTCAAGATCCGATGACGCAATATCTTCAACGCTCACACCCACGATATAATGTATTTCTTTTCTGTCTGAAATCATTACTCTAACAGTCCTGCCCTCAAAAGTAATGGACTCATCTCTTGCGACCAAAATTTTTACTCTAACTAGAGAATTAATCTCCAGCTTTTCTTCAGAAAAGAAACTGATCCCGCCAAGCCCCAGATCTCTTACGGGTACCGACATGGGGATATCAAAAGCCCCATCGGGAAGAATACGTTCATAATGTACATTGATCCTAAGCGGATACCGGGCCGCTTTTCTTTTTTCTTTATATCCCATAATTAAATTCCTCCCTGTTTCAGTTGATCAGAAAAGAATAAAAAAGCAACACTTACAAAGTGCTGCTTAAAAGCTTCTCTTGCCTGCATATATTCCTCAGCCCCCCTGCTGTAATAAAATTACCATCAAGTGACAATTAGTAAAAAAAGTTGCCTTTTAAATCATTTTATCCGCCAGTTCATTTAACTGCTTCGAGTATCTTGGTAATAATCTGCGGCTTATTTAAAGTAAAAAAATGCAGCCGTTTGATCCCGTTTTTTATAAGCTGGCGGCATTGTTCTATTGTAAAATCTATTCCGATCTTTTCCATCTCCTGCGGCTGGCCTATTGCGCGCTGCATTTTTTCTTCAATATGTTTTGGAATAGTCGCCCGGCAAATCGAAGCGAACTGCTTTACTTTCTCTACATCAGTAAGCGGTAAAATACCCGGCAAAACCGGGATATCTATTCCCTTTTTATGCATGCGGTCCATCAAAGAGTAATAATATTTATTATCAAAAAACATCTGTGTAACTGCAAAATCAGCACCGGCATCAATTTTCTGTTTCGCATGCTCCATGTCTTGCTCTAAAGATGCCGCCTCGATATGTCCTTCCGGATATACGGCAACACCGATGCAAAAGCTGCCGTAGGCCTTTAAAGTCTTTACCAGATCAATCGCGTAAGAAAAATCATTCTGAGTAAAATCAAAATCATTAACTCCTTGCGGAGGATCTCCCCTTAATGCCATAATGTTTTCGATGCCTTTATCTTTATATTCATCAAGCAGCTCTTTTATCGCCGTGCATTGAGCCCCTAAACAAGTTAAATGCGGCATTACCTCAAGCTCTTTGGTTTCTAAAAGCAGCGAGACAGCATCTTTAGTACGGCCCTGGCCACCCCCGCCTGCCCCATAAGTCATAGATACATACAGTGGCTTGTAGTCCTTTAAAATTCCAATCGTGTTTGCCAATGATTTTCTGCCCTTTTCAGTACGCGCAGGAAAAAATTCAAAGCAAACCCCTTGATCCTTGTTTTTGAGTATCTGGCTTATTTTCATGATATTTATGTCTTTTATAGTTTTTGAGTATTTTTAATATTATACCAAATAATACTCTTACTTCAAAACACCTTTTGTGCGATATCATCTTAGCATGAGCATAATAAAGCTTATAACAATAAGCATTACAATCAGGAACACAATGCCTCTTGGCCCGGGATACCGCAGCCGGCTTAAGAAACCAGTATCTCGTTCCAAGCTCTGGCCGCAATAAAGGCAATTAAGTGCCTCCACATCACAAATAGGGTTATTACAATGCGGGCATTTAGATTCAGTCATTTGAGTGCATTTCAGTATTGGGTTAAGAACAAGGAAGAGATTTGATAATACACTCAACGTGTTCAATGATCGTCAAATTTTGTGATAATTTCACAGTAACATCCGCGTACTTTTCGTAAAGCGGCCGCCTTTGCTTATAAACATCCTCAAGGGCTTTACCTTTTAAGCCGATAATACCACGCGTACTGAGGTTAGCGATCTGCTCTTTTATGCATTCAAGGTCAGCCTCAAGAAAAAATATTACAGAGTTTGCCTTTAAAAAACTCATTGCCTCTTGTGAGTAAACTACGCTTCCTCCAGGACAAATAACGCAGCGGTCTATTTTTCCTAAACCGATAACGGCATTTTGTTCCATCTCCAGGAGCTTTTCCTCACCGTATTTATCAATTATCTCCTGCAGCTTCAACCCGGCGCTTTTTTCGATAATATTATCTGCATCAAGAAAATCAAACTGCAGCCTTAAGGCTAGTTTGCTTCCAATGCTGCTTTTACCTGCTCCCGGCATCCCAATCAAGGTTAAATTCATATCCCCAACTCCTAGATAGAAAATACTTTTCCTTTGCATATCAAACAGATAGGGGGAATTGTATTTGCGGATTTTCACCACCCCGAGCAATAGAGAACACAGAGTAAAAATCAATGAATTATCGAAATAGAACGATTTTTACTTTAGTTTTTCTCTGTAAACTCTGTGAGCTATGTGGTAAATTCTTGCATACTTTCATCCAATCTCCCTGAGTAGGCCTCATGAAACTTTTTACAGAATCGACACTAATCCCGAAATCCAAAAGAATCAATCAGGCTTTCAATAAGCTCAAGATCCTTATTCTCAATATTACTGATTTTAAAGCCTGTGGCATAGAAATCAGGATTCACGTCCTTTTGGCACCAGACGCTGCTGGCATTAAAAGTAATATCCCTGCTTCCTCTAAGCTCTGCGGGAAGAGTCATCTTAAAATTAAAATCCGCATCTGTTTTTAGGGGGGCCTCGCTAACCAGCATAATCCCGTCCGTAGTTATATCTGCCAGATGTCCGATTAATACCCCGGCATTACAATCATACACTCTCAAATAATAAATTAAATGCCTTCTTTTAAATTTACGCTCAGACATTTCCTGCCCCCTCTCCAATTAAATTATCTATGATAGGAACTTTCCGCTATCTTTAACGTTGTTGCTATCTTTGTCACTGCCATTTCAAGCATATGGTTCAACGCGCTTTTCTTTCCGTAGTCAGCCGGCACAACATTTTTTACCCGCTCATCTTGTACAAATTCCCAGGCTTTACCCCATTTGCGTTTATCATCCGGGTCGTAAACCGCAATCGGAATACCCTTTTGCTTATCTATCAGTGAAAAAAGCGGGATATCGGTCTGCCCGTCCCCGATAACAATCATTTGGTTAAAAGGCACATACAATACATCAACTTTCTTATTCACCTCAAATGGATTAAAACGTGAATCAGGGCCGAAAATCCCTTTGGATATCTGAAACAAAAACCGCGTCTTGTCAGTAAAACTCACAATATTCTTAGGAAAAACAATCTCTCCTTTAGCATTATAATGAAAATCACATGCCCATATATCCTTAAAGTATTTCGCGATCTTGGTGTTAACTAAAATATCGCGTATACCGCTGCTCAGAAGGAAGAATTCCACCTCAACTTTAGGATTAACTTCCTGCGCCACAGCCCTGAGTTTTTTAAATATTGCATGGGCTCCGTTAAAAAAAGTTATCTCTTTGCCAAAAGCAGCCAGCTTTTCTTTGGTAATTCTGGTCCCCTCATCACCGCTTGCGGATAATTCGATCATTTTATAAAGATAAGCCGGTATTGGATCCCATCCTTTCTCTTTATACATAGGAGTAACCTTGTTTGCCCAGAAATCCTCAACATCAATTCCCAGTCCTTCCAGAAAACTGCTTGTTGAATCCGGAGCCAGAGTCTCATCGAAATCAAATATTACCGCAATCCTGTTAACCATCATTATCCTTTTTATCCCAGTATTATAGTAGCTCTGGTTTTCACTTTTGGCAAGATAAAATCCCTTGGAGTTTACCAATTTTCTCGACACACAGATTTTTGAGATTAACTTCTCAAAATCCAGTAAGCATTGTGCCGATAACTAATACCTTTCCGGCCGCAACCTGTCTGCGGTTTCATAGCCTACTGAAAATCTCAATGGCGTCTGCCCTGGAAAGACCTTTAGCTTAAATATAAAAAAGTACATCCTGTCTTGAGTTGAGCCATCATCGTTGGACTTTAAATTTTTCCCCATTTCCAAAAACCAAGAAATGAAAACCCTGTATAATCTAATACTCTTCCCCCTAAAAACATCCATTGAAGAATA
>JAKLQT010000154.1 GCA_022013205.1 Candidatus Omnitrophota bacterium
ATGCGCGGGGAAAGGTTATGCAAAAGATCGAAAATATAGATTCATGTGTAAGCAGCCTTGCCGGTGAGGCGGTTAAAAAAACAACTGTGGGGGGAATGATTACCAAGATCGAAGCGGCAAAGATAGCTGTTAATGCCGGGATCCCTATGGTTATTGCCAATGGGCAGAATAAAGATATTTTAGAACAAATAGTTAAAGGGCAAACTGTGTGCACCTGGTTTTTGCCTAAAGGGGACAAGATATCCGGCAAAAAGCGCTGGATCGCGTTCAGCTGTAAGAACTGCGGAAAAATTATTGTTGACGCGGGGGCAAAGCAGGCATTACAGGAGCAGGGAAGAAGCCTTCTGTCTATCGGCATCACAGCTGTTGAAGGAGCTTTTTCTTTTGGGGACCTGGTAATTATATGCGATGAACATCACAATGAGATCGCCAGGGGCCTTGTAAACTATTCAAGTGAGGAAGTAAACAGGATCAAACAGGTTAAAACAGATGATATTGAAAAAATTCTGGGCTGCAAATCCTATGATGAGGTAGTGCATAGAGACAACCTGGTTATTTTAAAATAGAAGGTTTATTAAATGTCCTTTAAAAAAGAAATTTTACATATAGCAGTTCAAGCCCAAAAGGCTTCACGCTATTTATCAACGCTTTCGGGGGAGCAAAAAAATAAAGCTTTAAAGGCAATGGCAGAGAGTTTGCTTAAAGATAAGAAGGCAATATTAGAGGCAAATAAAAAGGATATAGAGTTTGCAATGGTACAGAAAATGTCCGGCGCTTTTATTGACAGGCTTACGCTCACTGATAATATAATTAAGAAAATGAGTGAAGATCTTATGTCGGTCATAGCACTTTCTGATCCGGTGGGTAAAGTAATAAAAATGTGGAGAAGGCCAAACGGTTTAAATATTTGCAAAATGAGTGTTCCTATCGGCGTGATTGGAATAATTTATGAATCGCGTCCTAATGTTACCAGTGATTGCGCCGCGTTATGCCTGAAGGCCGGTAATGCTGTAATATTGCGCGGAGGCAAGGAATCAATACATTCCAATCTCGCGATTTACAAGGCAATTTCCAATGCTCTTACTAAGTGCAAGTTTCCGCAGGGGTGCGTCAGCCTTATTGCCACAACCGACCGTGAAGCAGTGACAATAATGCTGGGTTTATCCGATTATATCGACCTGATTATCCCTCGTGGCGGAGAATCTTTAATCAGAAGCGTTGTTGAAAACTCGAAAATACCGGTGATAAAGCATTATAAGGGGATATGCCATACATTTGTCGACAAATATGCTGACTTGAGCATGGCTGAGGAAATTGCTTTTAACGCGAAAGTTCAGCGTCCGTCAACTTGCAATGCAATGGAATGTTTGCTTGTGCATAAATCGATAGCAGCGGAATTTATACCGCGGATAGTCAAAAGATTAAAAAAGGCTAAAGTTGAAATCAGAGGATGCCCCAAGACAATAAAGCTTGTAACAGGCGTTAAAAGGGCAACTAATGATGATTATGCTACTGAATTTCTTGATAAAATACTATCTGTTAAGATTGTCAATTCCTTGAATGCGGCATTGGCGCATATTGATAAGTACGGCAGTAAACATTCAGACGCGATTGTTACCGATAATTTCCGAAGAGGCATAAAATTTTTAAAATCAGTAGATTCCGCGTGCGTCTATCTTAATGCCTCCACCAGGTTTACGGATGGAAACGAGTTCGGATTAGGCGCGGAAATCGGGGTGAGTACAGATAAACTCCATGCCCGCGGCCCGATGGGACTGGAGGAATTAACTACCTATAAATATATGGTCATGGGTAATGGACAAATCAGGAAGCAATAAGAAAGTTGGAATTTTAGGTGGAACATTTGATCCGCCTCATAATGGCCATATACTAATAGCTGAAGCAGCATGCGCTCAGTTAGGCCTGAATCAGGTGTTGTTTATTCCCTCGCGAGAACCGCCTCATAAAAAAAGGCCTGATATTATTGATATTGAATTACGCTATGAAATGGTTAAACTTGCCCTTGAGGGCAAGCCTGATTTTAGTGTCAGCCGGATTGAAATAGAAAAATCCGGGGTTTCATATTCTGTGGAAACCCTGAGGAGTTTAAAAGAGGCTGAACCTGATACCCAATTTTATTTTATTGTTGGATCAGACGCGATCCCTGAACTTAAAACCTGGAGAAATATTGATAAGATATTTTCGCTTTGCAAATTCGCTGTAGCTATGCGGCCGGGATTTAAGAGTTATCAGGTTCCGTACAGGATGATTTTTTTAGAAGGTATTTTTCCGGATATTTCAAGCAGCCGAATAAGGCAGATGCTGCGTAACGGGCAAGCAGTTGAACATCTCATTGGACATGCGGTGTGTAAATTCATAAAAGAAAAAAAATTATATCAATAAAATGGAACTGCGAATTATTTATATCTCACCTGTGCTCCTTGTGATGGAGGATGTTTTTGTGCCTTTTAGGGGGTATTTACAGGTTTGAATAAGATAAGAAAGGAATAAATTATTTTGAAACGTAAAGTATTAAAAATAGTTGAGCTGGCGAAAGATAGAAAGGCAGTTGATATCACTGCTTTGGATTTGAGAAAGGTTGCTAACTTCTGCGATTTTTTTGTAATAATTACCGGTACATCCGCGACCCATATCAAGAGTATTGCCGATGGTATAAATGAGGGGCTTCGTAAAGACGGTTTAGGTAAACATCATGCTGAAGGGTATCAGGAATCAAAATGGGTAGTGCTTGATTATTTCAGTGTTATTGTTCATATCTTTGATGAGGAAACACGTTTTTTTTATGACCTTGAATATCTCTGGTCAGATGCCCCTAAACTTAAATTAAATAAAAAGGTTAATTAAAAAAATGAATTTTTAAGCACAGCGGAGAACAAAACAATGCCTGAGCAGCTAAAAGATTTAATAGCTAAAGCAGTAAAGGAGATATTAAGAGAGAATAAGCTCACCTCAAATGACATGCTGATCGAAATAGAGACACCTAAAGATACAAAGTTCGGTGATTTTTCGATTAATGTTGCCATGAAACTTGCAAGGATTTTGAAAAAATCACCGGTGGAAATTGCTGAGTTGATTAAAGGATTGCTGCTTGCAAAATTCCGGGATTTGGAAATCGCCGGAAAAATAAAAAAAGTAGAGGTAAAACGCCCCGGGTTTATAAATATTTTTCTTTCTGATGTTGCGCTTTATGATGTCTTGAGAGCTATCAGCAAGGATACAGAAGGTTTTGCGCGTAATAACCTGGGAGAGGGGAAAAAAGTTTTGATTGAGTTTGTCAGCGCCAATCCTACGGGGCCGTTGAGCATAGCTCATGCCAGGCAGGCCGCTGTCGGGGACAGTCTTGCTAATATAATGAATTTTTGCGGCTTTGATGTCAGCCGTGAGTATTACATAAATGACGAGGGCAATCAAATAAAAAATTTGGGGCTTAGCCTGCAGGCGCGATATATGGAGATATTGGGAAAAACAGTGGACTTCCCGGAGGACGGATATAAGGGCAAGTATCTCTATGAACTTGCCGAAAAACTGGTGCAGTCGGTTGGTGAGAGATACGCAAATGATGAAAGCCTGCAGGCAGTTGAATTTTTTTCTGATTATGCCGCGGGGCAGATCCTTGAGCAGATAAACGAAGAACTGGAGCTTTTCGGAGTCAACTTTGACAGCTGGTATAGCCAAAAAAGACAGATCACGCCTGATAAAATCAGCGCAGCGCTTAACGATCTTAAAAGTAAGGGATATATATATGAAAAAGACGGTGCAACCTGGTTCAAATCCACGCAATTTAATGATGATAAGGACAGGGTAATTATCAAAAGCAACGGGTTGATGACATATCTGAGCCCTGATATTGCCTATCACCGGGTAAAATTTAAAAGAGGATTTGATAGGCTTATTAATATTTGGGGCCCTGACCATCATGGATATATAAATCGGCTTAAAGCGGCGGTCTGCGCGCTTGGGCACAGCCCAGAAGATTTATCAATATTGATCATTCAGCTGGCGACATTATCAAGAGGGGGCAAGCCCGTGGTTATGTCTACGAGGGCCGGTGAATATATTACGTTGGGAGAACTTATGCGGGAAGTAGGCAAAGACGCCGCGAGATTCTTTTTTCTAATGCGGCGCTGTGATTCACAACTGGAATTTGATCTTGAGCTTGCTAAAAAGCATTCCATGGAAAACCCGGTTTATTACGTTCAGTACGCGCACGCGCGCATAAGCGGCATCAGAAAACTTTTTAATGAGCTTGCCGGAAATGGAAAACTAGGCGTTATAAAAGAACCGCTTGAGGCGGCACGGCTTTGCGAACTTGTCGAAGATGAATCATTTCTTTTAATAAGGAAACTGAATAGTTTTCCCGATATTCTGAAAAATTGCGCCGAATGCCTTGATCCTCAGGGCTTGAGTACTTATTTGAGGGAATTGGCAGGAGATTTCCATGCCTTTTACAATAAGTACAGGATATATTCTGAAGGCAAGGAAAATATAGAAAAGTCACTGGCCAGATTTTTCTTAATTGATTGCGTGGGAAGAGTGATAGGTTTAGGGTTGAGGTTAATGCGAGTTGAAGCTCCCCAGGAGATGTAATTATGAGTAAAATTTATGACATTGCTATTTTAGGTTCAGGCCCGGGAGGATATGTTGCGGCAATACGCGCGGCGGCGCTTGGATTATCTGTTTGCCTGATCGAAAAGGGAGCTTTGGGCGGCGTATGCCTGAACGAAGGATGTATACCAACAAAAACATTATTAAGGAGTGCTCACCTTTTTCAGGAGATCAAACATGCAGCTGCGCTTGGAATTAAAGTAGACAATATTGTTTTTGATTTTGATGTCCTAATGCAGAGAAAGAAAAAAGTAGTAGATCAGTTAAAAAAAGGTATATTGTATTTGTTAAAAAAACGGGGTGTGGCTATTATTAATGGTTTCGGAAGGATTACGGATTTAAACACAATTGATGTCCAGAGTGAGAAGATCAGGTTTGAAAAGTGTATTATAGCTGTTGGATCTGAGCCGTCTGATTTACCTGGTATTAATTTTGATGAGAAAGCCGGGATCTTGTCCAGTGGCCATATGCTCCAACTTAAAAATATACCGAAGAGCCTGTTGATTGTCGGAGGGGGAGTGATCGGCTGTGAATTTGCCGATATATTTAACAGCCTGGGATGTGAGGTTACGATGATAGAGTTAACTGATCAGATCCTTCCAAAAGAAGATGCGGAGATCGCACGCAGCCTGGAAAGAGAACTGCAAAAACAGGGAATTAAAATATTTACCAAAACAAAAGCGGCCCGGATAAATAAACTCACTGTTGGCGGCTTTGATGTGGTTACTGAGGATGGAAAGAAGATCAATAGGGAAAAAATTCTTTTATGCGTAGGCAGAGTTCCCAATAGGCAGGATTGCGGATTAGACGAAGCAGGGATCAAGCATAATAACGGGACCATTGAGGTCAGCGAGAGCATGCAGACCAATATTAAAAATTTTTACGCAGTGGGAGATGTGCTCGGAAAAACATATCTTGCTCACGCGGCAAGCCGCGAAGGGATAGTTGCCGTGGAAAATATTACGGGTACCCCATCAAGAATTAATTATGATCATGTGCCGCGCTGTGTTTACACCGATCCTGAGGTTGCAAGCGTAGGAATTAGTGAGGCTGCGGCCAGGCAGAGAAACATTAAGATAAAAGTTGCCAAATTCCCGCTTGCGGCAAGTGGCAGAGCTGTTGTTGAAAATAAGGCGCAGGGGATGGTAAAGCTGATAAGTGACAGCGAGGATAATATTATAGGGGCTGCATTATGCTCATCCATAGCTAGTGAACTTATCCATGAGTTATGCGTTGCCATGGAATCAGGAATAAAGAGTGCGCAATTTTCGGAAATTGTCCATGCTCATCCGACACTTTCTGAGTCGATAATGGAAGCAGCTCAGGTATTGCACTCAAAAGCAATTCATATTTTATAAATTTTTAAAAACGCTGATTTGAATTGCAAAATCAATCTTGATAATAACTATTTATCATGTTAGTATTAATAGTACTCCTATTAATCATGTTAGGTTAAAGTATAATAAGGCAGTGTCAAAAATGAAAAATGGGAGATCAAGAATTATATTACTTAGGAGGGATAAACAATGACTGAAATTGTCATGCCGGATTTAGGTGAGGATTTTGAAGAAGCGACCATATCTTTTTGGCTGGTGGAAGCAGGCGAGCATGTTGATGAGGGAAAAGACCTTGTGGAGGTTACTACGGAAAAAAGTACTTTTAATATTCCTGCTCCCTGCGCGGGAGTAGTAACGGAGCTTATCGCAATTGAAGGGGAAAGTATTCCGGTGGGTAATGTTTTGGCTAGGATAGAGGAGGAACTCTGATATGGACGAAATCCTGGAGGTGCTGGAAAAAGACGCGCGCATGAGCGCGGAAGAGATCGCTAAATGCGTAAAGCAAGACGCCAAGGATGTTAAGAAAAAAATTAAAAAATATGAGAAAGACGGAGTAATTATTGGATATAAAACAATTATTAATAAGGAAATGGTTAGATCTGAGCATAATAAAATCAGAGCTTTGATTGAGGTGAATGTTCTACCTCAAAAAAATCTTGGATTTGATCATATTGCTGAAAGAATATTTAAATTCGCAGAGGTAACCAGCTGCTACCTTGTTTCCGGAACCTATGATTTGCTGCTTGTCGTAGAAGGTAAGGATATGCAGACAATTTCAAATTTTATTGCCGAAAAACTATCTCCCATGGAAAATGTGCGGGGTACAATAACCCATTTTCTGCTTAAAAAATATAAGGAAAATGGTGTTATCCTGAAAACTCAAGAGGTTAATAAGCGTATTGCCATATCTTATTAAAGCAGGTTGTAGCGTTCCCCTGCGGGGACTCCAGCTTGGATATTTACCTTGCGGTAAATTTCCGGGGGGTTAGCTGATAGGAATATTCTGATAAGTTAAAAGGGAAAAGTAAAATTAAATATTTAAAGATTTAAAAGAATAGAAAACCTAATGAAAAGGAATAATTTAATATCAAGAAAAGTAGAAAAACTTGCTCCTTCAGGTATCCGGGCTTTTTTCGATCTTGTGCTGGGTATGGAAGATGTGGTCAGTCTGGGAGTCGGGGAACCGGATTTTGTAACCCCTTGGAATATTAGGGAAACAGGAATATTCTCTATTGAGCAGGGTTATACTTCATATACCTCGAACAAAGGCCTTTACAAACTGAGATTGATTATTCACCGTTTATTAAAACAGCGTTTTGGGCTGAACTATTGCGCTGATGAGGAGATCCTGATCACAGTGGGGGTTTCCGAAGCTTTGGATCTGGCGATGCGGGCGATTATTAATCCCAGGGATGAAATAATTATTCCTGAGCCATGCTATGTTTCTTACGGGCCGGTTGTTGAGCTGGCAGGAGGTAAGGCTGTCAATTTACCGGCCAATCAGAAAGATGGATTTAAAATTACTCCCCAGATGCTGGAACGTGCCTGCAATAAGCGGACAAAAGGTATAATATTAAATTATCCCTCTAATCCGACCGGTGCAACTTACTCACACCTTGAGCTCGAAAGATTAAATAAGGTTTGCAAAAAACATAAGTTACTTGTCATTAGTGATGAAGTTTATGGAGATCTGACCTATGACTGCGAACACGTGCCTTATCCTACGCTCAAGGGCGCGCAGGATTATACGCTTTATCTCAATGGAGTATCAAAGGCGTACGCGATGACAGGGTGGCGAATAGGCTACGCGTGCGGGCCAAAACCAGTGATTGCGGCTATGACAAAAATTCACCAATACACAATTTTATGTGCTGCTATTATCAGTCAGATGGCTGCGTGTGAGGCTTTGTACTCGGGTAAACGCAGCCTGGAGGAAATGAAGCGTGAATACAGGCGCAGGAGAGAGTTTATGTATAAGAGCCTCAATGAGGTGGGCCTGACATGTTCAAAACCTCAAGGTGCTTTTTATATTTTCCCGCAAATTGACGCGTCAGGGCTCGGTTGTCTTGAATTTGCCGGCAAACTTTTAGAAGAGCAAAAGGTTGCGGTTGTTCCCGGCGCTGCCTTTGGCAGTAATTACGATAATTACGTGCGTATGTCTTACTCAACAGGATATTCCCAGTTAAATGAGGCTGTTGTTAGAATAAAAAGTTTTATGGATCGGCACAAAAAGAATATCAAAAGAAAGTAAAAGGAGGATTCCATGCGCCTGAGGTTTGTGGGGGGGATAGGCTTTGCCTTAATTGTTTTTTTTGTTTTGAGTACAGTATCTGCCTATGCTCAGTATGATTCAATATACGGCAGGAAAAAGTCGCTGAAACTGGAAGTGAAAAGCGCAAAAATGATCAATGAAATCAATAAGCCGGTTGAGATCAATATATTCTTAAGAAACATAACCGAGGAATCGCTTGAACTAACCGAACCGGCTATTGATGAAAGATCATTTATGGTTGAGATTACCATGCCGGAGGGAAAGAAAGATAACTTACTTGATATCTATGGTCTGAAGCTTAAAACGATCAGGCTCTATCCGAAGAAAAGGCTTAAATTTAAAACAGAATTTATCCCGGAGACTGCGGGTAATTATAATATAAAGGTAAGCTATAACGGTTTTATGGAAGAAATGCTTGAAGCTGAATCCATCACCGTTTTTGTAGTTAATCCCAGAGGACAATATTAAAGTTAGAGGCCCTCGCGAAGCTGTTTTTCCGCGTCAACCTCATCACGGTTAATCATTATCATTGACTCATTTATCCTGTCTCTGAATTCATGATTTATGAAAGCAATCGCGCGTAATTGTTTTAAGATCTGAATGACCATCCTGAAGTATCTGACAATTTCTCCTTCATCTGCCTGGGTTTCAGATTTAGCTTTAGCCAAAGGCATTCCCTGCGACCAATTTCTAACAGCAACTCCCAGATTAAAATAAGGCTTTTTGCTGAAAGGGCGGATCCTGTATCTTCTTTCACTTGCGCGGATTCCCTTGACCAAAGGCAAAACTTTATCCTGTATTTGCAGTATTTCAACAGGTAAATCAACGTGCATCTGATTTTTTCGCGGTTCAAAACAAAGCGAAACAAGTACGATGTTCAATTCCACACTGGTGAGACTCTCTAAGTGACCGGTGGCAAACAATTCCGTGAGCAATAATTCATATCCGTACACGCGGCTGGCAAACATTCCTTTATGGCTTAATTTATGCCCACAGATATATTTCAGTTCCTTTAAAAGCGCGATTTTGGCTTCCAGCAGCTTTACCGCGTTGTTTCGGGTTTTCTTTTTTGACTGGAAGTAGTGCAAACTCTGAGGATAAACATCATATAATTTTTCCTGCCATTTGGCGTAAAGATGAAGGAGGCTTGCATAAGAAAGATTGAACTGACTGTTTATAGGCTCAGGGTCGGAAAAAATGATTTTTTTTACCTGATTGAATTCAATTCTTTGCGGATTTATCCTTGAATAAACAAACCCCTCGGTATCAATGCCGCGGCGCCCGGCACGCCCGGCCATTTGATAATAATCCCTGCAATGCAAAGGCCCGTAATAATGTCCATGAAATTTTCTTAGTTCATCGAAAACCACTGTTTTGGCAGGCATGTTGATTCCCAACGCGAATGTTTCTGTTGTAAAAATAAGTTTTATGAGCCGGCTGGTGAATAATTGTTCAATTACCTCTTTAAGGCTGGGCAGAAGCCCGGCGTGATGGTAAGCGATGCCTTTTTCTATAAGGGGCCATAATTTTAAAGCCGATGGCTCGTTTACCAAGTCAAATTTTTCCAAAAGGTTTTTAAATAAACAGTTAACTTTTTGTTTTTCTTCCTGGCTTACAAAATTAATAGTATTGGCCTCAAATGCCAGTTCTTCACAGCGTTTGCGGCTGAAAGAAAAATATATAACCGGGGTTTTATCGGTTTCATGAAGATGCTTAAGAATATCCAGCACTTTGTTAGAAGGAGGCCTTTTCTTATGACGCTCCCATCTTGAGGCTTTGTGGTTATTGCGCAGATAAATGTTTTTTCTCAATTGGTTTATGTTATAAAATATTTTATTTTGTGACTGAAAAATGTGATGTAAAGGCACCGGACGGTTTTTCTCAATAATCGCCTCAATTGGATGTTTATGAATTCCCCTTATCCAGTTG
>JAKLQT010000155.1 GCA_022013205.1 Candidatus Omnitrophota bacterium
CTTTACATTTAAATGCTTGTTTTTACCCCGTGGGTTGGGTAAACTTGGTTGTAGAAAAAACCCGCGGGGTTAAAACCACGACGCAAGATGCGTAAATAGTAAATGTCAAGTTATTTACGACGCACTACACTAGTTTATCGTAACGGAATTTCAAAGTTTTGTAGCTTCCCGCCATAGGCGGGACTAATTTGTCAGAACCGTCCCCTTAAAGTCCCCTTTAATTTTCGTAGATGACAGGCGCAGTTTTTGATTTAATGAATTATTTTTCCTGACCAGAGTCTGTCTAGAAATATCTTCCATGGCAAAATTTCTATCCCATCAATCAAACGCGGATTATTATCCAGTGAAACGACTATTCTTTTGCAGGAAGAATATTCCTCTCCGAAAGCTCGCAAACCTTTGAGATGTCCGGGCAAGACTTCTTTAACGCCTTTCACTTCAAGCGCGACTTCCCCTCCGCCCAATATGAAATCCACTTCCAATTGCGATGCGGTACGCCAGTAAGCCGTTTCGTATTCAAGCCCGGAATAATGGCTATAGGCCTTTATTTCCTGAAAGATAAAATGTTCAAAAGCCTTGCCAAAAACTTCATTGCCTTGAATCACCTCTGTCCGTTTTAATAAAAAATTAGGCAACGAAATATCGAAAAAGTAAAATTTGGGCGCAAGAATAACGCGTCGCTTAGGTTTTTTTCTAAAAGATGGTATAAATTGCCCTAACAGAGTATCGGAAAGTATCTTGAAATAATTTTTAACAGTGGGGCTGCTAACTCCGCAATCCGACGCTATATTATTGTAATTTACAATTTCACCGTTACTAAAAGCTACCTTCTCAAGAAAACGAGAAAATACAGAAATATTTCGCGAAACGGCTTCTGCCGAGATTTCTTCTTTAAGATAATCTCCTATATAAGCATGGATAAGCTTTTTTGCTTTGTTCGCTGAATAATGTCTCGGAAGCAGACCGTTATTCAAAGCCTTATGAATATCAAATTTTGGTATCTCGTTTGAAACTAGTGGGAACAGTTCATAGTGAACTGCCCGTCCGCCTAAAAGATTAGCGCCCGTCCGCCTTAATTTTCTAGCGCTGGAGCCACAAAGGATAAATCGGATATTTTTATTTACAATTAGCCATTGAACCTCATTGAGCAGAGTTGGCACAGTTTGTATTTCATCTATTATCACAGGAGCTTTTGGCGGTACGGCCAGCAGTTCTTCTCGAAGCAAGGCCGGTTTTTTGCTAAACCGTTCAAACTCTTCGGAAAGCAAAAGATCATAATACTTTGATCTTGGAAAAAGCTTTTTTAAAAGAGTGCTTTTTCCTGTTTGGCGCGGGCCAAGAAAAAAACAAGTTTCAGTTTTTGATAATTCAAGTTTTTGAATGCGTTTATACATAGGGAAATTATACTTTACTTTATCATGATAAAACAAATATGCTGTTTACCATATCATGATACAAATTGGCCTAATTGATATATTGAATTTTGTTAAATCAGGGTATGCGCTAAAGTTCTTCTTATTCGGCGATTTTTTTTATTTACCCCGTTAGAGAAGGCCACCGACTCCTGTCGGTGGTATGGAATTTCCACATGGATAGCGGTCTAATGCCGCTATCTATAACCGTTAGAGGTTGTTCTCTAACTGGGTTTACTAATTTTTGAAGGATCTGTTTTTCTGGGTCATTCGTAAACAAAGTGGAATGAAGAGTGAGTATGGCGACAAAATAATTATGCGACAAGAACTCGTACAGATTTGCAATTTTTTCCCGGAATTTTAAATTAGAACCGATCTCTTTTAGCCCCCTTTTTTTTATTATCAAATTTTATCAGAACCGTCCCCTTTAAAAATAGCATAGTCCACTTGCCCCGATATGCATCAGGGCACCATGGGTTTATCCCAAGGTGAACACTGTTATGTGTCCATAGCGGTCCTCTGAAAGTTCAGTCCACTCTGTAGCTACAAACAGCTAAACTGTTGCTAACACTTGTTATTTAAAACATGATGCTGGCTTTTATACTAAAAGGCTTCCATTTAACATCCGAAAACTTATCCCCGTTGGTAAGTTCCGGAAAAACAGTGTAGCGTCCACCCAATTCAAAAACACAACCCCGGGATTCCCATGAGAAGGTCGGACCAATTGACCAAGTGAAACCGGTCCAACTTTCTGAACTTGAACCACTGGTTGGACTGTATCCAGACTCGCTGATTGTCCATTCTTCATTGATAGAACCACCACCAAAACCGGCATTAGCATCAACAACAAAGAACTCGTTACTCTGCATTGGTATTACTAACTTGTACCCCAGTAGCAGCCTGTAAAAAGAGGTCGTCAATTCACTATCATACTCAGCTGAAGCATAGTAGGAGTCTGAAGTATTAATATTCATATCAGCAGACGGCCCTTTTACATAACTTGCTGCCAGATAGCAGGGCGATTTTTTGTAAGCGGCCATGTTCACACCTACGGTTATCCCCAGACCCGGGAAAGTGCTCAAGTCCCCAGTGACAGAATCATAAACGGAGTTAAGAACATCCTTGAACGCATTAATATTCTTTTCCCACTCTTTATCCGCTCCGCCTACGGTAAAAATCTCTGCCTCAATAAAAAAAGCATTCTTTTTCCCTATCCTTCCTAAATTCAAATCTTCCTGTACAGGTTTATATCCAGGAAGCGGCTTAGATTCCACCTCTTGAGACAGTTCTATTTGAGGGATTGGAGTTGCCAGTTCTTCTGGCTCTCCGTTAATATACCGAGTTTGAGACTTTAGAGCGCCGCTTTCATCAAACTCTCTAAAATATCCGTTGGCAATGCCATTCATAAAGTTTTTTTCTGTAATCAGTTTACCGGAATCCGAATATGCTTTATACCCACCATTCATCTTGCCGTTAATAAAATAAGCCTCGCTTTGAATCGTTCCATCAGGGTAGAAAATTTTAAAAGAACCGTTATCCTGACCATTAATAAGTGTTTTTTCTTTCTTTAATTTGCCATCAAAGTAAAACTCTTTATAGTTACCATCTATAATTTTACCGTCACTAAATAACAATTTTCCAGACTGTGAAAAAAGCTGTGTGCCAATCATTTCCTTGTTGAAAAAATATTCCACTTTCAGAGAAAGATCCTCTGCCAATCCCGATATAAACTCAAGCCCATTAGTTTTAGGGCCACTCGATAGGCTCTTACTTGCAAAACCAAGAGCTTCAAGGTTTTCCACATCAGTCTTATCGGCTAAGATATTTCCGTATTTAGTTTGAATAGCCAACCTATTGCCATCTTCTGTAATTTTAACTGCTTCAAATCTGGTTCCATCTTTTAATATTACCGTTTCAGCCATGCAAAAAATCGGCAGAAAAGTAATTATCAGTGTGCTTAAAAAAAATTTCATAGTGTTCTCCTTAATATTTATAATTTTTCCCATAAAATAGTAACTTCTATTTATAGCAAACCCTATAAACAACAAATGCAATGAACCCTTTTATAAGTAATTCCTTAATTCAAAAGAAATACCTTAATGAGATGTTTTTTATTTTGGACGCTTTCGTTCAGGGATATATTATTACACATTGCTTTTAGTCTTACAAAAAAAGAAGTTATTTAACTTTAACTTCAACCAAACCAAGTGTGTAGGCGTTATACATTGTTCCTGTTGCATAGGTAACATTTTTTCCTTTCATAAATATGGCAAAAATACAACATATGAGTGATACTGCAACACTGGTGGCTAATTTGCTTTCTCCTTTGCCACCTTTGGTCGAGCTAATGGGAATCATCGTTCCGTCAACAGATTGAACCATCTGAAGAGCTATTGTTAGTGATCCTGCAGCGCCTGCCATTCCTGCAGCAGATACATTTGTTACCTCTCCAATTGCTTGCGCCCCTTTCTTGATGACTGTTTTTCCTTCTATATAGACATCGGATAGCACAGCGAATTGAATACGTTGTCCCATTTCGGCCGTTTCTGAAGAGACCGTCTCAAGAAGTTGTAAAGATACGAATGTTCCACCTGGAATTTTTACAATTTCTGTTGCCATAATTAATCCGCCATTACAACAAAGAATTCCTGCGGTAAGTATAATGGATATTAATACATTTGCTTTTTTCATAAGTATTTATTCTCCTATATTTAAACTAATATTTTCTAAGGGGTTGATAACTTGTTCCATTTGGAAATCGTTATATCTTTCAGCAGCACGCACAGAACCGTATATGCCCCCAAAATACCACCCAACCCCGATAAAGCCTAATAATACACCAACACCTGTTTCTTTCTTATTAAATGCTGAGGAAGCTCCCCAAGCTAGAAGTCCTGTAGTTAATAATGCAGCAGTTCCAGACTTAGGCTGATGAGCATAAAAATATCCACTACCAGGGAGGATACCAGAAAATGTCCCTGAAATTTTAGGGTTTATCTGTTTTATTGCTTTACCACTATTTATTATATCTATTATTGTTTGGTTATTTCCTGCTAAAAATTTCGGATTTATTTCTTTAAATTCTTTGCTAGCTTTTTTCCATTCATTTTTACGCATAAATGTCAGTGTTCGTAGGAAGGAGAACTCAGATTTATAAGGTTCAGTACAAGTCTCTTTAAGTTTAAGTGCATAGAGTGCCGCATCATAATGTCGCATTTTATATAATATTTTCCCTTTATAAACCTGTGTCAAACAGCCTAAATCCCTTCCTTTGCCTAGGGAGGATATTTTCTGTACAAAAGAAAGAGCATAATCATAATCTTTAGACATTTCTACAAGAAAAAAGGCAGAGCGGAATAAATCAAGTCTTGAAGTCAATGAGGGAAAATATGTAAGTGTTCTGGCATATTCTTCTGCGGAGGCTTTAAACTGTTTTTGCTTAGCTAAAAGATCCGCATAGCGTAGCATTTTTGTATGTGTGATTTTTTCAACATCTTGGCACCACACGGTATTAGAAATACCTACTAGCAATATCCATCCCAAAATAATATTTTTCATGGTAATTCCCATACAACAGGGTCCAAGTATTTAAGTTTATCTCCAATTCTAATAACCGGATATATATATGTATCATGACCACACCGATTTAGCCGATCCACAATTTTTAAAGAACCAATAATAGGTCCAAATGATTGCAGAGCTTCTTTCCCATATGTGGAACAGCTTGGGTACATTGGACATACACTTCTTATTCCTTTTCCTAGTACTGAACGGTAAAATTTTATGATAATTTTAACAGGAAATGACAAAAAATCTTTTAAACTTTTA
>JAKLQT010000156.1 GCA_022013205.1 Candidatus Omnitrophota bacterium
GTCCTATCTCCAAAATTCCCTTTTGAATCTTATCAATCTGATTTATACGCAACCCTTTAGGCGGTAAAACAGGCTGGCCTTCTTTTTCTTCAATTCCCAACAAAATATAACCGCCGCCCAGATTGTGAAAATCATTTGCAAACGCGCACAAAGAATGCGTAACCTCCTCAGGATTCCAGCCCGCCTTAAATTCCAAGCGTTCCCATTCCACAGTCCGCGCGGTTAATAAATCGTTGATATTAATCGGCAGATTCATCTTTTTCCTCTTTTGTTCCGGCAATCTTTTTTACATCCGCCAAAAGCTCACCGAATTTTGCGTAATTAACCTTTACCCCATCATCAAGATCCAGTTTAATTTTCATATCCGTATAATGCCGCAGGCGTTCATCAAATTTAATAAGCTCTTCTTTCTGTTTTAATAAAGATGAGATCTCTTTTTGAATCTTGTTTGCCGCACTGGTAGATGTCGCATTTTCCTTATCTTTCTCCAGATGTTCAATATGACGATGAATCTTTGTTTGAAGCGGGAGTACATATTCCGTTCGCATGCGTGAAAGTGTGCCTTCATTGTAACGGTGTAAATAAACAAGCGCCTGAAACGCATTTTCCTTGCCACTTGTAAATAGCCAGTAAATTGGCCTTTTTTTGTACGTATGGCAATGATTCTTATAAAAGTCATTCACAAAATAGCGGCGAATTGCTTCTCTTGAAGATTCACTACCTTTGCGGCCTATAGCCTCTGCGATAAAGTCAAGGTTCGCATCAAGCCCCTTCTTATTCCACGCTGTCTCAATGAACCTAAAAAAACGACATGCCGCATCATCATCAAACCACTCTTGATCTGCTATAGGTACGATTCCGTCATCATCTGCCGGAAATGTTTTGTATTGAGTAGCATCAAAGCTCTCATTCCCACTGTGGGCATAAATAAGCCCTGGGTTATCTAACGAATACCGTCCCATCATACAACCAACTGCATAGCTTAAAAGCTCCTTCATTGTGTCCGTTTTAAATCTCGTCTCAAGCTCCTCATCAGAGAGTTCCCCTCTGTACCGATATTTGGGATTAGCAAAAAGAGTAATCTGCTCTCTCGGCACTTCAGGACTTAATTCATCTTGTAAGCCATAGGCTCCGATAAACAGTTTATTGTTTTCCTCTTCAAGGTGTTTAATTTCTTGCGTCATCTCCCGACACTGTTTCCGGTAACTTCGATATGATTCATTAACTATATTTTTTTTGTTTTCTACGCTCAAAATAGGTAAGTCGGTAAAATCCCATGATGTTTCAAAAAAATCCCAGTCAGTTCCAGATGTTTCTATACACTTTAGACATATTTCCTTTATTTTGAACATATCTTTTGTGTCTTTTAATAATGGAATCGGTATTCTCTTTAAATCTCCTGTTTGTACAGAAATTGTAGGATTTAATAGACATAAGAATATTGGGCTTATTTTACAGTTTAACAATCCCAAGTAAAAATGATACAAGTTGCTATCTCCAAATAACATCGGACCTTTGTTTGTATCGAATATAGCCCCGTATGAAATGGATTCGCGAAAAGATACAATTGAAGAAGTAAGGCCAGACCATGTAATTCCCGGATTAAAATACTTCTCATATCCCTGCAAAGATGAGTTATCTCGTGACTTTATCTCCTCTCCGTCATTACGCCAATTTACTACTAATGATTTATTCCCGGCCCACTTCCTAAAACCTCCACCTTTGTTGTATGGAAACCATGTAGCTGTACTCTTTTCATTTATTGAGAATCTTTTCTTTTCCATACAGCAAATATTTACTTCATACCATTCTTTAAGAAAATAATCATTGTCCCCGGTTTTTAACCCCAAAGTGGGTTCTGCCACCTGCCCCAACTTTCTATTTTCTTCAAATGACTTTCTCACTCTCTCGCTCACCCAATACGCAATCGGTGAGTCAGGGATCTTGTTGAAATCATCTTGAACTGTATGGGTAAATGCATTTCCTTTATCTATTATTCCTTGTCGCTTTTCTTCTTCATCCCCATCTATAAGCCGTAGAAAAGTCGGCTTAAATTCACCAATATGTTCATTAATGAAAGTAAAAGCCGTTACTGTTACCACTTCACCAGAAATTGTACTAAAAGCACGGGCACCTAAATGAGCCATTGTTGTTATTGTTTTAATTTGTATCCATAATTCCCTGCACTTCTCGAATGAAGACAAAAACATCCAACTTTGCATTGTCACCATTGCGTTAAAACCAATTCTACCTTTTGCCAGTTCAAAACCACGTTCAATAAACATCGCGAAGAGATCTGATTTAGTAGTAGGATAGTGTGCGTGGGCGAACTCTTTTAGTATTGCATTCATTCCCTTGCTTCCCATATACGGTGGATTAGCAATAACACAATCGTATCTTTGAGACAGAAATTCTGCCTGTCTTAATAAATCTGTAACAATCTCTGCATCTTTTTGTTCGAACAAATCTCCTGACCTCTTTTTATCAGCTATTTCTTTGATCTGAGGCAACTTATCTCTTACGTCTTCAGGAATCCGAATAAGCGAACCGAAAGTTTTAGCATTGTCAAATAGTTCAATTAACTCTCTTGCTTCTTTGAAATGACCTCCCATACCATTTGCACTTTTAAGACAAGTAATGTTTGGTTTAATCTGTTTCTCAAATATCTGTCTGTCATCCTGCCTGGCTTTCATCATAAGCGCAAACCCTGCAAGCTGAGCGGCACGATCATCAATCTCAAGCCCATAAAGGTTTTTTGTGAGAACAAGTGCCGGGATGTCTTTCGGGCGGAAACCCCGCTCCAAATAAATTTCTTTTAAGAGATCATATGCCTCTACCAGAATGTGCCCTGAACCACAGGCCGGATCCATAACGGTTAATTCTTCAGGATTTAAAGAGTCCGGTGTAATCTCTTTAAGTTGCTGTTTTACTTCATCTGTTTGTTCTGCCGGCTCAATGTAATATTCCATTTTATCCTTGAGGCTTGATGAGGGATATGTTGCCAGCCATTTAGCCCCGAGAGAATTTTGGACAAGATATTTAACAATCCAATTTGGCGTAAAAAGTTGGGTTACAGCGGGAATATCTTCTGTCTTATATGCTTTCTTCGCTTTCATCAAAGCATCTTTTTTCTCTGAAATGTAGAACTGATAAAGCCATCCAATAATTTCCACTTCCTTCCAGTCTTCTTCTGGTATCTCTTTAACCATTTGACGGATAACTGAATCTGTATTGAGCAGATTATCAGGTAAGAGTAATTCTGTTGGATCATCAACCCTTTCAAATAAAAACGGCATTGCGCTATGGAGCTCATTGCACTGGGCAATAATCAATTTTCTATAAAGTTCAGCATCTTTATTGCCCGCTGTTTTAAGAGCAATGATCTCTTCTTTTTCTAATCCGTCTAATCGTTCAAGATAATGCGCTTTTTCTAGTATTTCCGGTTCAGATTGGCCTTGCGGATGACTCAAAACGCGATAACCATGAGAAAGGTATCCATTTAATTCCATAAATCGTATCGCGGCAAACCGATTAAACCAGCTATAGGCTGCTTCTTCCATAACCTGAGAAAAGCCTTTTGATTCAATCCTCTTAACAAGTTCATCACGTGACTTTTCAGTTGATTTGGGGAAAGGTTTGCCTGAAATAAAAGCATAGTCCCCTTTTATTTGACAAGGTTCAATTTTTTTAGCAGTGATGCCATATAGCGCCGCGCGTTCGTTAACGATTTTGATAAATTCCTCACGAGCCTGAGGAGCATAAACTTTTAATTTATTTTTATTCATGCAATTCCTTTATTCTATTTTAAGGCGCTTTCCTTCTTTGATTGAAGTCTTCAACTCCCTGCTAAGATCACCGCAAAATTCATCCACATCATCTTCTGTTTCAAGAAAAGATTTCTTTGCAATGCTCTTAACATGAAAAGTTTTGATTTCTTTTATTTGGGGCTTTTCTTTCGTTCCAGTAATAGACTGAGCGATACGGTTAAGCTCTTCTTCAAAAAGATTCTTTGATTCATCTATAAGACGTCTAATATTGGCGGCGCTTGGCTCATTATCCGCCCTCTCGGAAAGCCTTTTAAATTTATCGACCGCATTTTCAATATCTTCCTTTGCAGCCTTCATGGATTTTGCCTCTTTCTCAAATTGACCCATTACTTCAAAAATGCTTTTTCTGGCAAACTCACGAGCGTCTTTAAGCAGTTTATTATTAATATCACCAACCGCCTGAATAAGCTTAGCCGCTTCCTGAATACTTTCATATGGAGCGGATGCTTGTAAAATATCTTTCATTCTGATTAAAGAGCTTTTTGCATTTGTATCTTTTTCCAAGTCAAACCGGTTAAGTTCAAAACGCCCAACAGCGTCACGGAGTTCATCCCACTGCATGCGTTGCTTGGTGTAGAATGCTTCAATGTCGGCAAAAGAATTAGCAGCATCAGTCAAATCTTCTTTGTTTTCCAGAAATCGAGCTATAAAATCGAAGCTGTCATTTGAATTTATTAGAATACTTGCAAGGCGCAGAAGCTCATTTATATCATCTAATCCGGGATATTTTCCTGTCTCAGCGAGAGTTTTATACTGCGACAATTTTATAGAGAGGTCTTCACACTTATTTTTTAGAAATTCGAATAACTGGACTTCTTTATCCGGCCCCATTTCTCCAAATATCTGTTGTCCGAGTTTGCGAGCTTCTTCGATATTAGAAGAATCGACTACTTTGCGCCGGCGAATAGTGATCTTCTTCCAGTTACTTGTACGAGAAATTACTTCGTATGCCCTGTTCCGCTCAACAATCCCGCCATTTAATACAAATTGAATTTCACCAAGACAAAACAGCTTTACTAACAAAAGCGCGGTCTCCCATTCATTCCAACCAAAGGGACGCAGTCCATATCGTTCAATGATTTCATACATGACCATCTGTTTACTTTGCATCGCGCACAGTGAAATATATTCACGCACATCTTTTGCCGCGCAGGGATTATTTTCAGGGACATTCATATCGAATGTCCGTTGAGCTGTATCGTCATACCTTAAGACAGATTGGACTTCTGCTTGAGGATTAACGCAAGGATGTTCTATATAGCCCATTTTGGGGAAGGTATTATCAATAAGATAGTCTAAAGCTCGAACACGAACAGGTAAAACATCTTCTGAGCCATCCTTCCATACTTGTCCATTAATATAAAATTCAGCTTCTGAAAGAAGCGATTTGACAAGCTCGATGAGCCTCGTTTTTCTATCGCGATTCTCAGACTTGCGGTCATTCAAAATTCGTTTTATCTCTTCATTTCCATCGTTCTTTCTTGCGATATACTTATCCGTTTTTAGAAATACTTTTATTTCTTTTCCGAGCTGTTCATTATCAGAAAGCTTAATAATGATGCAACCATTATCATTGGTGCTTTCCCCAATACAACGGGCCTGACCATACAATGAATATTCATCATGAAACGGTGAGATAATCGACCATGTTAAGCCTTTTTCTACACGACCGCCGAATACCTGTAAATCACACATATGTAAAACATCAAAATCTTTTCCTGTTTTAGCGTAACGGTGCTTCTTTTCATCTCTGTAAATATCTTCAAATATGATTTTGTTTAGGGCACGGCTTTCATCGCCAAAACCTAGTTCAACATTTTTTATTTCACGGCTGATATCCTGTTCCTCATTTGTCAAAAAGTAGAAGTTCTCCCCGCTTCGAGCAATTAAGGTTTCTTTTTCAAGCCTTAATAAAGACTGTTCAATCTTTGTTCGCAGGTCAAAGCGGTCTTCATCAATACTTTCAATGCGAAGAGTGACAAGATTATCAATATTCCCTTTTACTTCATCAATGTAACGAATCATAAATAGTGTTTGAAGAATGAATATATCGAATTCATGCAGTGACGGGTTTTGTTTTGCCTGATCAATAGTCCTTTTTACCGCTGTATCAAGAAAACTTTCGATGGAAGGATAAAACCAATGCAAGGGGACGAGAATACCTGTTTCTTTTGAGGCAGCCTGTTGTGCGGCGAATTGAAAGGCGTCCAGCATTGAGCGCTCTCCACGCGAAAGATGAAGCCCTGTTGCCCCGGCTCTTCGAATAGTTTCAAATACCTTTTGCAGAAGTTTGAATTGATAAGGGATAAAAGGATATGTATTAATAAAATCTTGCGCGTCTTTATAGGAAGAAAGTGTCATTCCTGTATCAGTGGTAAACATCAATTGATTTTTAAGGATGTCTGCCTTGGGCTGATACATCCCTGTTAATTCTTTGTGACAGTTCTCTTTTTTCGCTAGCAGACGCTTTTGTATGACTTCATCCGTGTTTGAACTTGATAATGAGAGGCGAGTCTTAAATCGGCCTTGTATCTTTGAGAAATCATTTGTCCGGGCATTGCTGAGTGAACCAAGAACTTTATCAATATCTTCTTGCGAGGTTACAACTACCCATGCTCTACCTTCGCAGGTAACGCCCAAGTTTTCAACAATTGTTTGAAGATTAAGCATTAGATGCCCATCAGAACCGACAAACTGCCCGATTTCATCAACAAAAAAGAATATCCGATGTTTAGAACTTTGTTTATCCAGATATTCTTTAACCCACTTTGAAAAATTCTCCACGGTCATGGAGAAATCTGTTTCTGCGTGGTCAATCCAGCGTCTTGATGCCTCTTCACTCTGTCCGAGTATCTGAGCAAGTACTCGGATAATCTCATCCTGATTAAACTGCCAGTCAATCCTGCGGTCTATCCAATCCTCACCGGTTAATGCGCTATATTTGTTTTTAAATTCCTCGAACTGTCCTTTATCGTCGAGATAACGTTCCATATGAGCGATATGAGGATGGTCAGGGCAATATCCCTGAAGATCATTCAGGACTTTTAGGAATACTGCTAAAATAGCGTCCCTTCCTTTTGATTGGCCTGCTTTTCTATCTATATTAAAAAGGATTGCGTCGGTATCTTTACCCGCGATTCGTTTGACTGTTCCAGAAAGCATTGCATCAGTAATCTTTTCTTCGAAGAATTGAATCGCTTTTTTATGAACACCTTCTTTTTCAGCTTCTGTGTTTGAAAATAGATAATGTAACGCTTTTATGAAATGGGATTTACCCGAACCAAAGAACCCTGATACCCATACACCGACTTTCCCTGAAGCATCTGATCGTGAGGCATTGTCTACCGTATCGGAATAAACTGAGAAGAATTTGTCAAGATGGCCGGTTAATTCCTTTGTTAAGACCAGCTCATCTAATTCCTGCCATATTGAGGCAGGGTCCTGTTGTTCAGCTTTAATGACACCGTTAATCGGACGAAAGATATCTTTGGTAAAAAGTTCTTTAATTTTCATATACCTCTCCATTTCATTCAGGGATGAGCCTAAATGCTCGATAATAATTATCTCCATCCAACCTATCGAATAGTCGAAATGATTGCCCGTTATATTTGCCGGGATAAAACATAACAACAGAAACATCACCGGTAATGCTTTGCAGGTTATTTAAAAGTGAATGCGCGCGTACCCAAGGCCATATTGTTCCTATCCCGCTAATAAAAATAAGATTGGCATTCTTTAATTCATGCTTTTCGTCAATAACCTTCACAAAACGCTCAGGCTTAACGGAAGCGGAAATAGCTTTCCATAATGCGGGAGCCCCTTTTTCAGATTCAAGGTCAAAAGCTTTTTCTAATGTGCCGCGTTCACGCATATGCTCAATCATTAAATCGAAAAGCTTAATATGAATGAGTTTTATGTTTTGATGATGACTTGCGATACGGTTGATCATGAAATCTATATGTTCTCTCATTTTTAACTCGAAATTAGGCGGATAATCAAATACATGAAATGGTATTTCATTACCAAGCCCTTTTTTGTTGAGAAACTTCTCTTCTGTGATCTCATGCAAAATGGTGTTTAATCGTTCTTCAAAGCTTTTTTTCATTTAGACACCTGTATACACTTAAGAATATAGAACTCATTGTTTTTTTTGAGGTAATCCATAATCTCCGGTACAATTTCAATTCTTTTTAAAGTCCAATTATGCGCCCTCTGGAGATATCCAACCTCAACTAATATTTTATGCACCACACTGCGCATTTTCTTTGCGGTCGACGGTGGAAAATCTTCCATTGAAGGATCTCTTTGTTTGCACGAAATGATAAACTCATCCCATAAAGCAGGAGTCAATTTGTCTTCCAATTTTCTAAACTGCTCACGGACAACAATATCAAGATAATCCCCTAATATCCTGCAATGCTTAATCGCCGATGAGAATAATGCCTGCGTTGTTAAAATACCGTCGCCATCTCTCACCATTTTCCATAAGTCAGAATCCATCATTCCAAGACGAGCTCTAATAAATGACGCTACGCGCCTTGATGAAGAAACGCTGAGTTTTTGCAGAATATTTTCTTCTTCTATAGCCTTCTTCCATTCTTCCACTGAAACTTGTCTCAACATCAGGTCTGCTATTTTTCTGCTTTCAGGAATCAATAAAGCTCCCGCAGTTATATTTGCTTTATAATGCAACTCTTTCATTTATCCTCTTAACGCACATGAACATTTGATAGTATAAGCCCCATGAGTCATTAGCAAAGCAGTGCATTATCCTGTTATTTATAATTATTATAGTATAAAGATCAATAATTATAAAAAACCCTACATTCGCTTTTCAATCTGATTACATTTTTTTCTTATTCCTCAACTTCCACAATCAAAACATTTATATACTCTAGCTGCTTTATTCTGCTGTCGCTATTGAGTGGCAACAGGAAAAAATGGACGATAATATAAATCTAAATTACGGCATTGAAAATGCGGAAAAACCCGACCTTATAGCAAAGCTTTTTAATGAGAAATTTGAGCGCCAAAAACTTTCTATCGGCGAGATAATAAACTTGATTTTGGAACGGCAAAAGATACTCGGCAGAAACTTAAAAACCCTCGACTATCAGATATGCGAAATAGGCGGTATAAAGAGGACTTTCAATGAGATGCATTATGTTCCCGATCTTGCCTCTTTCCTCAAAGATAAGCTCGGTCATTTCATTTCTTACATGGCGGGTTTTTTGGGCCAAACCGTCTCAACCCCGCGGGATTCCGCCTAAACCAACCTTATTCCCAACCCACGGGGTTATTTTTGAAAATCCGAGGCTTTATGGTTGCGGGGGCCCGATTCGGTCACTACACGAGCAATGCTCGCTATCTTGTTGTAAAACTTTTATCAGGCATTTCCCTAATAAGGCTGAGGGGAATTCGGATTTATCTTAGTCGGGCGGGACACTTTTACAATAAATACAACCCCGCGGGCGGCAGTAAGATTTGCCAATCAGGGATGTTCGGAATTCGACTTGGGCTTATGGGAGAATGAGAGACATAGGGGCGCCGTACTAAGCGACCCCGTCCCTGATGGTAAGCTTACTGACAGGACCCGATATCGTAATGAAGATAAAACAAAAAAGCCCGATTAAAAAATCGGGCTTTTTTGGTTGCGGGGGCAGGATTCGGTCACTACTCAAGCATAGCTCGCTGCGTAACCTCCCCTCCGTTCACTGACGGCATAGCCTATTCCTCGCTATTCGCTCGGCGTTCACTCCGCTTCGAATCGCGAGAAAGCAAAAAGCCTCGGAAAAATCCGAGGCTTTATGGTTGCGGGGGCAGGATTTGAACCTGCGACCTCAAGGTTATGGGCCTTGCGAGCTACCAGGCTGCTCTACCCCGCGGAATTATTATAGCATAAACGCGAGATATACGCAAAATAAAAAAAGTAAATAAAAAAAGTAAATAAAAAAAGTGTGAATTTTTTAAAAAATACAAAGCGCAAGCATGGAATTTTCCGATAATCAGCGCATGATATATTGCGTGAAACCTAATAAAAACGCCGTAAGCTCCGCAGATTTGCCGGCATAGCCTGTTATTTTAATTCTCTCGCCTCTTAAGCCGAAATTATCGCGCTTAACTTCAATATCAATTCCCTGAGCGGCAAGCACGCGATATCCGCCGCGTCCCAAGAATGACTCGTCCGTTCTTATTATAAAGTCTTCAAAACCAAACTCCATGCCGAAGGCGGAACCCATTATTTCATATTCTGTATCGTCTCTGCCGTATTTCTTTGTTTGAATACGAAGATTCACTCCGCCGCCATCCGCGTAAACCATGTCGCCTCCGCTTTTGCGCAAGCAAAATGAAAGATTGTCGTTTTTAGATTTATTCGCAAGTTTCGCTTTATCGGATAAGCCGCGAGTAAAATCCAAATCGGGAAGAAAATCAATCAGACCTATAAGGACGGTGATTGTTTCCGGTTTAAGTCCGCTCATCGTAGCGGCTATGTCCATTTGATCCCAGCCGCTCCTTTGTTCAAAACTCAGATTCATTCCCGTTCCGCTGACATTCAATGTTTGCCGTGAGCCAAAAACATTTTTTTCAATAATTATCGGGGTCATAAAATCAAATTTTTGTCCGAAAATATTTCCCGTCGCTTCGTACTGAACGCTATTGGCAAACGCGTTGCGGGATTTTACCGACATATCAATATCGCTCCCTTGTTTGATTTCATATTCTCCGTCAAACACTTCTTCAATCGTAAAATCAAGATATTGCCCTTCGCCATCATGAAATTTTGAAACCACGGCATTATTTCTTTTTGGTTTGATAGGCCCTGTGTCAATATCGCTTGAAACGGCCGTTAATGTTTCAAAATAGCTGTCATAGCTTAGAAGTTCCTGTCCAAACGCTTTTTGCGCTTTTAACGCTAAACAGAAAACGACGGCTATGGATACGAGTAATGCTTGTTTTGTCAGTTTCATATGTCACCTCTTAGCTTTTATGGCTTCAACACCTTCTTAAGGATATTTTATCACTAACGGCAAGAGCAGGACAGGGGCAAAAGTCCTATCTCAACGGAGTCTTTTGGCCTATTAATTTTTTTGTGACTTGCTTGTCTTTTGGATAAGTGGGGATTATTTCTCCGTCGCAGACTTAGTGACCTTTCCCAACCCCGTTCTCAACCCCGCGGGA
>JAKLQT010000157.1 GCA_022013205.1 Candidatus Omnitrophota bacterium
GGAAGAAAAAGATTAATGAAATCATGCAGCTTGATCCAAATAAAAGATTTGACAAACTGATGCGCTATTTAACCCAGCAGATGGTGACAAAAACAGGCAATCCAAGGCTGGGTTATAGTTATCTTACTCTAAACTGGGATAGATACCGCCGCCTTAAACTAAGCAAAACCAAAAAGAATAAATATGAATTGAGCGAAAGGCCTTTAAGTTATTTTAAAAATAACCCTAATGGTTTCTCAGTAAGCCTTGCCGCTGCTGCTTCATATAATGCCGGGACAGGTAGTGTTGATGAAGCACTGTTAAACTTTGGCGATACTGTAGATACTAATAATATTCCATTATGGATTAAGCATATGATTGGAGCTAATCCAAGGAATGTTAGGGAACCGATAAATTATATAAGGGCTTTTCTTGAAGATAAGTATAATAACACCGGGAAACTTTCACAAGAAGAGCAAAATATTAAAAATGACCTTATCGCGGAGAGATATAAACGCATATATAAAGTAAAAGACAGATTGCTTGAAAACAGAAAGCTGGTTAGAAAAAACGGCGTAACAATGTATGCGGATTATATCCGTAGTGATTCATTTGATCATAAGCTTGCGGCTTTGCTTGCCCGGGTTATTGGTAGTGATTATGTGGATAGTTTTTTAAGAAGCCATGGAATGGGCAAAGAATGGGAAAAGAAAATTTTCAGCAGAACAACTCCGACATTTGATATGTTAGCGTCTATTTTGTCAAATGAGAACGCGCCTGGTTATGATGATGCTCTAAGTTTACAGCGGTATTTAGATCAAAAACATTTTACTGCTTCATTAGCCTATTTGGATGAGCGGATAGAATACTTTAAGCAGCAGGAACAAACACGTTCTGCAAGGATTGAACTGACAAAACAAATAGCAAAGGAAAAAGAATTGCAAAAAACCATGGCTTTTATCAAAGCCTGGGCAACACGTTCTGCGGTTGGTGCTGCTTCACTTGCGGCAGCAGGCGCGATAGCTTGGATTATGCGCAGGCGGGTTAAGCTTGGGAAAAAAGCAGTGACGCCGGTCATGTATAAACTGCCTTTAAAAGCTTTAGGAATTTTTGGCCTTTTTGCAGTTCGTACGGTTGTCGCGGTAGTAAAATTGTTTGTAAGTACTGGTAGTTATATAGTTAGCTTTTTGAGCAGAAAAAAAACACCAAAAAGAAATAGATATAAGAAAAACAGTAGTACCCGCTTTTGGACGATTATTATAATGCCGTTTATAGTATTTCAATTCTTAAGTTTCTTTAATGCCGATTATACCCAGGCACAGACTGTAAACCCTGTAATAGGAGTAACCGCTACTCAGGTAAGCCCGCTTTTTGACTCATTGAAAAATCCTGTACCGAAACTAACAGGGCAAGCAAAAGTAGTGAATTGGGATGCAGTAAGAAATTTTAGACGTACTTACGCTTATCAATCAAGGCAGGGCGGTTTTAAGGTGATTAGTGTTGATAAAATTGATGGCAAAAATACGATAGAAGTACCTGCTGGCGGATTTGCTATTAGTAGAGAAAAAGATCTTTATGCCCCGGGATTTTTCGGCTGCGTGGGAACGGTCTGGTATCATGCTAAGACTAAAACTGCGGCCATTGGACATCATTACTCAGAGGCTCCGGATACACAGGCAGAGGTTAATCAAATAGTTGAGTTTTTCAAAGGTATCCCATTAAACGAAGTAGTTGTTACGTTGGTTGGGGCATCAGACAATTCTAATGGGGTATTTACTGAAAATCTTAACAGCTTGCTCTCAAAACTTCGAGAAAAACAGGGAATAAATATTAATGAAAACAAGTTTGATCTTTTTAGGCCAGGAGAGAAAGCATTTTATGTTGACCGTGAAACAGGCAATATATATCGAGTTAATCAGGACGCGGAAACCTCATCAATCGATACTCGCGATAGAGAAGAAAAACACTATTTTTCTATAGCAAAAAAAGTAATGTATTTTACCGGATTGTCTGCTGTTGTAAGCATTATTTCTACAATTTTAACCCCTGGGATAGCAGCCGCGGCTGCTCCGGGAATAATTAGTACGGGAGTAGGAGTAGGATTAATTCTGGGGCTAGTTTTATTAGGCCTTTCATTTATAGGAATTTATGCTTGGGTGACACTTAGAAGATTGCAGGGAAGCGGCCAAGAGCAGCAGAATAGTGAAACTGAAGTTCAGAATACTAAAGAGCAGCAGGATGATGGATTTGAATATTCGCTGCGTAATCGGGAGGATTGGATAGAAGTTTTAAAAAACAATGGTTTACAGCAGGCCAATATTGGTCATGTCCAGCGGAATGTGCGGGCGGTTGAATACTTTGGAGAAAAAGAAAACCTTACGGCTCTAGAAATGGAAATATTAAAGGTCTCTTTCTGGATGCATGATTTAACAAAAGATACTCCTATCGATAAATACAAGCTTCGCTATCTGCCCGAAGATACAGAATTATCAGAAATAATACAGTCTTTATATGAAAGAAATCTGGATGATCCGAAGCAGGCAGAACAATTTTTAAAAGAAAAAAGCTATGAGGAAGATTTGATAGCCAAGATTAAAAGCGTTCTAAATAGGAATATGAAGCTCGCGGGTACTTTTCGGCTGTTAATCCATCATCTAGAAAGTGCCGCGCGCGCGCGGGAAATCCTTGCTGAGTTGGGTTACGCAGAGAATTTCATTCACAAGGTGGAAAGTATTATTATCCGCCATATGGGGCCGGTTATGGGTAAAGAGCGTATGGGGTTTATGGAAATGACACGAACAATGAATATAGGAGCAATTGAAAATGGATTGGTAAATTCTGATCTTCCTCTGGAGCGTAACGATAAGTTAATGGAATATGTTGACCTTCTTAAACGGCCTTTCCCAGTACCGATAACAAAGCTTGAACTGATTGGCCGTGATATTGATCTGCTTGATTTAGCCGGAGATGGAGTAGTAAAAGTTGTAACATTCAGGCAGACTTTACCGGATTTTTTTGTTGACGGCAGGCCTGAAGACATAGAGGCATCTTTTGATTCAGCAATGCAAAGCGCTGAGGATGTAAGCGTGAATCTTGGGGCTTCTACGGCTAATAACTTAATTAACGGTATGCTTGCAAGGCTTGAAAATTACAAAATCCATATGCAGGCAAATGGCATATGGAAATTAATCGCATTACTAGACTCCTCAACAAAACTGGATATTTTTACTAAGGAATATAATGGTTATATGCAAGAGAACCTGCTTGAGTATGACCTGGCGTTGAAAGGAGAGCGGCCTTTGACTCCGGAAACCCTTATGAAAATTCTGCAAAAGCGAGGCGAGGAACAAGCAGCTACCAGGCTTAAACGTTATACTGATGATCCAATGCTTGAGCGGTTTTGGGTTTTTGTGCTTGATTTTATTACGCGTTCAAAAGAAAAATACGGCAAAGTTAAACAATATAATGCATCCCAGTGTAATGAATTACTGATTGCCTTTGATACTTTGGCTGATTATCTGCCTTTTGTCGGGAATAAAGAGCAGATCAAACGCCTGTCTAGGATCGCTATTTATATGCGGGATTTGGGGGATTTTGATGAAAGCGGAGACAGCGCGTTATCAGCAGAAGGGCATCGAGCTAAAAGTAAGAAAATCGCGGAAAAATTTATGCGTACTTTTAATGAGGAGTTTTCAGGGCTTGAAATTGAAGCGGTAATGTATTTAATTGGTAAAAACCAGGCCGCCGGTAAAATATCGGATTCTTTTAAACAGGAAGCAGCTGATGATAATAGAGCGTATCTCTTGCTGAGCGATTTTAAAGTAGGCCGGGGATGGGAAAATGTATCAGGGGCAGATAGGGACGCTAATTTTATAAAGAAATATATGGATAAAAATTTTTCTCATGCTCGGATTTGGATAGAAGATGATTTAGATCTGATGATGAATGTGATTTGGGGCGGTAAAGTAATTGCTTATGGCCTTGACGCGTCCGCTGATTTCCCTGAGCAAATCCCAATGATGAGCAGAGTGTTCAGCTTAGATGAATTGATGTTAGAATTAATGAGAAAAAATGAAGCAGTAAAAAGAAATCCGGCACCCAAAACTTATATTGAACAAATGAGCCGAAACAAAGAAAATTTTGTTCCATTTGATAACAGAGAAATGCATCAGCACGGGCTTGCTGAAAATATGGTTGGAGCATCCATATAAAATTATTAAAAGAGGCCTCTACGCAAATATAAGGAAATGAAAAAAGATTTTACTGAAAAATATTTTTCCTCATTCTCGACTGACATCCTGTCAGTCTCCGAGGGAAGTTATAGCCTATAGACATCCTGTCGCGTCTATAACTTAAATCCGGGAAAACATCTCCCAGTAAAATCTAAGTTGCGCAGAAGTCTTTTAAATGATTAATAAGGCTTAACGCGTTAAATAAAAATAAAGGTTATATCTAATGAGAGTTTTAAAACAAATTATTATCTTTTAAGAAGTAGCGCGGAGCAAACTACCAGGTGAAATTGTATTTACTTCCGCCATAAAGATTGGCGGACAGGCATTCTCGACAACCATCCATGGCTGTTTGCGAGGTAAATATTGATTTTACTCATCCATGGCAAAATCAATATTAAAATCCGCAAATACAATTCCCCCTGTTTGTTTTATGAGCAAAGAAAAAGTGTTTTCTATCTAGGAGTTAGGGTAATATTCAACTGGATGAGCAAATAAAAGGACAATGGCAGGAAAGAGAAAATCAAGCCGGCCTTAAAATCAAAAAAGCGCAAATCCTCAAGCAAAATACTTCATTAACATCCGGCTGAAACGCGGAAAAATTAGTACTTAGTGCCGAAATGCTCGGACAGTCAATATAAAATTTCTGTAATAGTTCAGCTCTGGGAAGAATAGAGTCTTATCCAGCCGCTTCCCGTGGACGGATGTTGCTTAATTTGAGGCCTGGAATCGGTCTAAAGCGGTGGAGAGATGGCGGTGAGCAGGAGATATTGCTTTTTTCTCAGA
>JAKLQT010000158.1 GCA_022013205.1 Candidatus Omnitrophota bacterium
ATCATCAAACTCTATGGCATCGCCATCCCCAATCCTTTGGGAAGCAAAATAATGATTATCAATATAATTCTTATCAAAATAAACTGCCAGTTCCTGCGGCTTTTCTTCCTTGACCTGTTTTGTACCTCCAGCAAAACAGGCAAAAGAGAATAAAAACTGGACAATTATACACCCTGATAATATTTTCCAAAAAGGGCTTCTTTTCATTACTTATTCTTTCTCTTTCCAGAGTTTTTGCAGTTCAAAATAAGACTTACGCAGATGACGCATAAAAGGAGAATCCGTACCGTCTCCCTGGCTGGCTATTCCAAACCACTCTTCGTAGTACCAGCCGTCAACAAAAGGCCCCCCCATATTAGGCACTACATCCTGTATAATATCAGGATATCCGGGAGGAGCTCCTGTCTTCCACCACTCATCCAAAAATTCAAACAAGGCGCCGCCTATAGCAACACCAGCCCCCTCCCCCGCGCTGTTAATTACTATATCCATCCAGTTGCCCGCAAGGTATTGCGCCTGAAAATTTTCCGCGTATTCACGGCTATATCTGTGCCCATAAGCAGGACAGCCATATTCTGTTATCAACGCCGGCCTATCGGCAAGTTCTTTTATCGGCAGCCAGAAATTATAATATCCAAATCCATGATTACCTCTATATGAATTTACCCCGAAAATATCGATATCCGGGCATTCCTGGGCAAAGATATCAAGGAACTGGATATCACCGTTACAAATCACTACAGGATGGTTCGGATCGACTTCCTTTATTTTTTTAGCAACTTCATTTGCAAAATGATAGTAGGCCTGAGGCTCAACATCGGCGTTGTTAGCTGTTCCATAATTGGTCTCATTACCTAAAACCCACATCAGAACACAGGGCTCATCCTTATATTCATTTATCATCTTCATTACCGATTCAAGCATATTACGCTGCTGCTCGGGATTAGAATAATTAGTGCCCGGATCCCAGAGAGCTTTGGAGCCTACCGCGAACATTCCAAGAAAATCGCCGATTATGATCCTGATCCCGTAATTTTCATACAAGTCCTGAAATATCTTTTTATTGCCTACAAAAGCATGATGATAAACTCTGATTACATTAACCCCCATATCTTTCATCAGCTGAAAATCACCAACTGCCGGCTCATCGCCTTCCTGAATATTATTTTTATTTTTATCTACCCACGCGTCATAGGGGCTGTCAATTTTACCGTTTTTATTGTCATCTGCCTTGGACCAATCCTTTAATGTTCCTATATCCGGGCTCTGACCGATTTTTGACGGCTGATAAGCAACTGCTTTAATCATAAATGGCTCACCGTTAAGGCGCATTTGCCAATGTCCGTTTTCATATTTAACTAAACTAAGCTCCCCAAATTCTTTATTTTCTACGACTGATAGTTTGCTTAGGTCAACTCTTTTTTCTACTACATCCTTCGGGTCGCACAAAACTAATTTACCGGGATCGACTATAAAAACATCATTACGTATATCATCATCGTAACGCTTTTCAACCGTGATATTAGCACCAACAAGTTTTATCCCCAGCTCAGGATATTTTCTCGTTAGATAAAGGATCCTGTCAAGTGATGCCGGGCCTACATACCAGGGCGTCCCCCAGTAAGTCTTTCCGATTTCTTTGGGAAAATTCACCACAAGGGCATAATATGCCTTGATCGCGTGCCTGATATGCATGGCATTTTCCAGGGCCTGGGCAGTGTAGAACAATTTCACCCCCGGACTTTCCGCCGCTGTTGCCCAGCGGTAGAAATTAGCCTGATAGTCTAAACTATTCACAAAAAACCATTGACTGCCGAGAAGTTTTTTCTGTTTTCTATATCGCTTAAAGTGAGGAGACCTCAGAATGCTTTTTGTATTAGGATAAATTCCTTCTCCTACCGCGTTTTCTAATCCTTTACGGTCTTTTATGTTGTACTTATAACCGGCTTTGCCCACGTTTTGAAAATCGCCGTATTTTTCATAGCCGACAATCAGTTCTGTACCCTTATCATCAAGCTCAAACACGGCTACCGGCGCCCCAAGGCATCGCCCTGTAAAAAAAACAAGGCCTAAACACAAAACAACTAAAAGTTTATTTTTTTTATTCATATTATTTATTCTATAGTTCTACTCTTTTAAACAATGATTTTCATTAAGCAGTCTTACCCCGCCGTTTCTCAAGTTCAAGGCGGATTTCGTGCGCTTTTTCTTCTGTAATTTTGTAAAAAACAACTGCTAATATAGCTATTAAGGAAGTTATGATCGGAACAGTAATATCAAATATCCTAAGTAGGAATAACGACCTTGCTGCCTGGTTACTGCCAAATTCAACATTAAAACCTGACGCGTTAAGGATATGTCCTGAAAAAGCAAACGCTATCGACATTCCCAGCTTTACTGTCCACCAGTAAATAGCCCCAAATACACCTTCTCTTCTGTGGCCTGTGTTAAGTTCATCCAAATCACATGTATCAGCCATCATCGATCCAACCGTTGTAAAAAGCCCTCCAATTCCAAAAGAAATAAGCACAGCAGGCAAGAGTGGTATGATCGATATATTCTTAATTATTATTAGATGCGCGTACTCTGGATTAAAACACCACCATTTCATTAAAAATCCGAGCATTGAAATAGATGTTGATATAATAAATGCTTTCCTTTTGCCTACTTTTGTTGAAAGCCAGGTTACAAACGGAATAACAATAAATATAGTGGAAAGAGCCGAAGTAGTACCAAACAATCCATTATATTTACCTCCCATCACCGTATCTCCGCCAAAGACAAAATAAATTAACACATACATTCCCAGGCCTGATACAAGCATGAACCCATTAAAAAGGAAAAAAGTAGCCAAACATAGTTTCATAAAGGAAGGGACTATGATTGTTTTTAAGAAACCGATTAAAAACTCAGCAATTTTGTTAAAAGCTCCTTTACCTGATTGAGAAAGTTTGTTCACTATAAACTCAATAATAAACGCGATCAATAGAACTTTGCAAATAATAATTCCCGTATAAACCAAAGTTCCAAGCCATTGAGGGCATTTGAGTTCAGAGAGGTAATTTTTCGTATCGTGAAAAAGCCGGCCTATTTCTTTAAGCCCGTTATATTCAGGAATCTCAGTCTTATTCTCGGTATCAACAACAGCTTTATAGCGTTCCTTACAAAAAATCGCCGGTAATATGCCTAATACAACAACCGTCGCTCCCACGCCAAGCGCTATAGTACGCGCGCCATCGACCGCGGTATTAAAAAAGTTTTTATTGGCCATAATCCACCAAAACCAGGGGCATAAAAGCCATGGAATCTGCCCAAACCAGTTAGCCCAAGCCATTACCCGTGTTCTTTCATGATAATCCGGAGTCAATTCATATCCCAAAGCTATAAAGGGTGTCGCGAAGACAGTAGTGCCGACAAATAAGAGAATGCATCCAATTAGAAAAAACCAGAAATAAAACATTTCACTGTGGCCCGTGCCAAGCTGCCACATCAGAGCGAATATAATTCCGGAAAGGATCGCCCCGAAAAAGATATACGGCCTGCGCCGGCCAAAACGGGATTTTGTATTATCAGAAACATAACCCATTACCGGATCAGTAAAAGCATCCACAAACCGCGGAAAAGACATAATATAACCTATTAATGCCGGATTCATACCCAAACCTAAATTAAGCACAACCGCCATACAGCCAAGCGCGGCAGGGATTAAGTTATTACATAACATTCCAAGGCCATAGGCGACCTTCTGTAAGATAGAAATAATATCTTCGGGGGCGGTATTGTAATGTTTCACCTCACTCATTTAGAGCTCCTTTCCTCTTTCTGCAAGTTATTATGAACCTCTTGCCTTCCTTAATAATAAACTCTACAAATTCTCGCAGCGGATTTTCCGAATCAAGCCCTGCTTTTACAAACAAAAAAACCCATACCATAACGTATGGGCAATGTTACTTTGATTTCTCTATGTTTTAAGCGCTTGAAACAGGCGCTAAATTGAATCATTATATTATTAAAACCTCTTAAAAGTGTTAAAATCTAATTAAAAGTAATTAATATCTAATTCTTCCCCTCAAGACATACAGAAGATAATTTTATATCATAATTCAAATAATATGTCAAGCAGATTAAACGGCAGAGCTCTGGGCAGAGCTCTGAGCTCATGGCTAATGGCTCATAGCTGATAGTAAAAAACACACCCAATCCCTACACCCAACACCCCAATCCCTGCTTTTTATATTGCTTGTCTCATCAAAACTAATCCACTATTAATACTAATATTTGATTTTAAATCATAAGCTGTTGCTTCACTTATTTTCATATTGCTTTCAAGCAAGCCTTTCACATTTTCCATTGAATATATTTCTACTATTACGCTATCTATTTTTACTTGCGAATAAACAAAATTTATGAATGAATCAAGCCATGCTGAGGCAACCACTTCCTTATCATTAAGATAATCACGCAGCCCATTCTCTGAGGCAAACACAAACTCATTATTAATTTTAACTGTGCGGCTTAAGTCATATAAACCTTTTTTAACTTTTTCCCGCACAGATGGATTTAGTTGAGAAACAAGCTGCGATATTCTCTTCCAATACTCATCAGGAATTGAATCAAGGCCTTCATCCTTACCATAAAGAGGCATAAGATCTCCTTTTGCCGTATAAATTATCAGGCGCCATAGTTCAGCCGCCGCCTTTTCTATAATCTCATCCTGAGTAAGCTTACTAACATCCCAATCAATTGTATAACTTATTCCCTTTACACCAAGGTTCTTCCAGTCTTTCTTAAACCGATTAAAAGTTGCTTTAGCCCGAAACTGCAGATGCGGGGTTTGCATATAAGCAACAGTAATCTCCTCTTTAGCTAAATCATGTTTTATCTGTTTAATATAAGGAATCGCCAGTTCAAAGTTCTCCGCAGTATTGGTTGAATCAGTTTCTAGATATATATCATTCTCATCAAGCGAGACATTCATTTGTTTTGCAAGCACGCGCATTATCTGATTTATAATCTCTGATTCAGAACGGGGAATAATTTTTTTATACTCAGTCCTATCCGGCTGATTATTCAGCGCTTCTAAATCAACCGTTCCATTACGTCCCGGCAATCGCAGATTACGAAGATCATCATCCGGGGTAATAAAGACTCCCTCATCAATTTCAAAATCAAATCCTGCTTTTTGCGCCGCCTCAAACAAAGGAAAGGTGCAACTCCCATAGCCGCCGGCAATCAATATCTTATTGATTTTTTTCGCGTTATATAATCTAAGCGCTTCTTTAAAGGTTTCAATGTCATAATTTCCGCATAAAAGCAATAGATCAGCCTTCAATTCGCTAAATGTGCTGTCCTGAGCGTTCAATAAAGCTACTGGTGATGAAATATAAGATATACTCATTGCTTCAACTCGACTGCGATCTTTTCCATAAAATACAGTCCCTGCTAAATCCTGCGCAGAAAAATTAAATTCTAGATCACTTGGACGTGGAATAATAATAATTTCATCTAATTTCATAATTACATTAAATGGCTGGTTTGCCGCGTAAAGCGAGTTTATAAACTTTGCTGCTTTATTCACATATTCTTTCCCTTTAAAAACCAGTGAAGCAAATTTCTCAGTCCCCGGATACATAGCAAATTCAGGATTAAAAATCGGAAAATCATAAAAGTGCAGATGCATATGAAAGCTATTAAATCTTGGACCAGCCAATAAACTGTTATGCAATAATGTCGCTTTTGGATCGTTCAACTTTATTAATAAAGAATTCATATCCAAAAAATCCTGCTCCCTAATTACCTGCGCCTTTGCCTGCTTAGGGACAATAAGCATATGATTTTCAAATATAGGGGCATTGTTCACACCTATATACCAGATATTTCCATTCAAGTTTATTTCATCTATCAAATGTGCCGGATTAATATTCTCGTATAGCTTAGTAAAATTGAACTCTTGCGGATTAAAAGGAAACACTACTTTATTTTCATTATGCCAGGGATAAGCCTCGGTATTAATAGTTGAATGAAAAGCTGATTCAAAAAATCTGTACTTATTAACAGTCTGTTCAGTTGCAACTATACCCTTCGTTTGAGCGGAAGTAACATTCATTTTTGATTCATTCTGAGTTATCTTTTTCCATAAGCCCCTAATATTTGCTTTTAAATTTGAATTGTTATCTCTACTTGGGACAATCTCAATATCAACCTTATATTTTTTTTGAGAAAATCTCAAAATGCCGCGCTTTTCTAAAGGCTGCAACGTTACAGCAACATCAAAATCGCCTGTTTTTTTAATTAAGGGAACTGCAGCACAAAAATTATCAGTTGACACTTTAATCTTTACAATAGCCGGACGTATACCTTGTTCCTTTATTTTGCTCTTAACCTTTTCCTTAATTAATTTTTTCACCTGTTTTGAACCCGTTGACGGATTCTCTAACACTGAAGGCTGATAACTTAATTCTTCTCTTAAATACAAGAGAAAAAGAACAATACCACCAATAATTGCAAGTGCAAAATAAATCACCAGAGAAAGTCTTGGATAAGTGTTCTCAAAATCTTTAACCATTTCCGACAAAACGCTATTTCCATCCCCTGCCCAGCCAAGGCTATAATTTAAAACAACAAATGCCGAAGATAGCAACATAATAACAATGGATTTTAAAATCGGTGATTTATCTTTTATTAAAGGTATTGTCTTAGAAGTATGTTTTTCTTTTATATTTCCTATGTATTCACGCGCGGCAGTAAAAAAAGCAGAAAAGCTGATAAATGCCCCTCCTAATATCCCTCCTAATAAAGAAGACAAAAATATCCAGTAAAAACCATTGTCACTAAATGTAGCATTTGCGCTGGTAAGCACATATAAAGGTAATCCTAATATACACTGTCCCATTAATAAAAGAGCTGCCCCCTTTATTTTCGAAAGATTATTTCTAAAATAATTCTGTTTTGTTATTAAATCATTTTCATACTTTAAAACCGGGGGTTTTTTTATCGCTTCTCTTTCGTATATAATCGCGAAATTATTCAAAAGCACTTGAGTATCAGCCTGAATAGCAGGACAA
>JAKLQT010000021.1 GCA_022013205.1 Candidatus Omnitrophota bacterium
ACATAAATAAAAGTAAAAAGTACCCAGATTATGGCATATGGCAAAAATTTAAGCAGGAAAAATATCAACGGGCTTATAAAGCCTAAAAGCGCGATTTTCTCGGATATAAAAGTTACTTGAGTAGTAATGAAAACCGTAAGGCCGCTGGATACTATTATAAGCACAGGACAAATCAGTAAAACTGAAAGGTAATCAGTCAATTTGCGGGAAATTTTACGCGCTTCTTTTATGCCCCAAATATCATTAAAAGACTTTTCAATATTTCCCAATACCTTTATAACCGTCCAGAATAAAACCGCGATACCGACTCCAGCCACTACCCCGCCTTTTGTATTATCGAGAAGAGTGTAGGCAAAGTCAATCACCTGCTTAAGTATCTGCTCCTGTCCGGGTAATTTTTCCATTATCTGCGCTTGAAGAAGCTTTTCAAAGCCAAAGCCCTTGGCAATGCCGAATGCCATGGCAAAAACCGGCACTATGGACAACAAGGAATAATAGGTGAGCGCAGATGCCCTTAGCTGGCATTTATCCTCATCAAATCCCCGCAAGGCAAGCAGGATCACCCTTAATGGTTTAATAACCATATACTTTTTCTTCGGAATATCTCTAAGCCGGATTCTCCAGATATCGGTTTTAATGAAATTGATTAATTTTAGCAGCATAATCACCTCTTTATTTTTGTAAGAACATTAATAGAAATAAATTAAAAACATATAGCTTTATAATACATTTACCTCCCCCCTCAGGTCAATAAAAAAAGCCACCTGCAAAATTAGCTGTTATTTGCTATAAGAAACGTGGATATGAACCGTCGGCTGCACTCTCCGCTAACCCTTGTAAAACAGGGGCGGGCTCAAGTGCTGCCTCATTACGAAAAAAACCATACCTGCACCTACGAGGTGCATGTATGGTACATATTATGAAATATGTAGTTATGTAATTTAGTTAATAATTCGTTGTTTGCTAGGGTATTCTCTAATAGAATTCCCTCCTGCGTACTGTGGAATGCGGCAAATAATCTTTTTCCTTATAACCCTTTTTTTGGTTCAAATCCAGCAACTCGCAGCACTCAAAAATAAGAAACCACCCAAATTCGGGTGGTTTCTTATTTTTGGTGACGGCGAGTGGATTTGAACCACTGACATAACGGGTATGAGCCGTCCTCTCTACCGGGCTGAGATACGCCGTCACTTTAGAAGTTAGAAGCTAGAAGTTAAAAGTAAAAAGTTACAAGTAAAAACTAAAAACTCAAAAATCTTAGTACCCTTTGGACGGGTACCGTACTTTAATGAACAGTTACATTACAAGAGATGTAAAAACTATTTTAACGGGTTTTATTTACTGATTTTACAAGGATGTGAAAAAATCAGTAAATACCTCGGAGATGGACACGGATGTCCATCGAGAATGCCTGTGCCCCGAAACCTACAATTTATTGTGTAGGAATAAGCTAAGATAGTTTTTGCAGGCCTTGCCAAAGATTATCATACTTAATATCCGCCTAACACATACATGTCCTATGTATAACAGCAAGCTTATTTCATTCAAGCTTACCTCTCATAAACATATTCATCCTGTACCTATTTCGAGGTGCTTCATCGTGAAACACAAAACTGTCCTTAAATTTTAAGACGGTTTATTTAAAGAATCAACCTATTCGGCTTCTCTGGCTTTTACTCCGGGTAACACTCAGGATTGGTACTGAGCTTGTCGAAGTATCAAGTAGGTTTTACCCCAGATCGACTTTCTCTAACGCCATGCCTACAAGTTCATTGAGCAGCTCCATCAGCTTTTCGGAAAATCTATTCGGCTGCTTTGCCGTACCTACACTGATTACACCGAGTATTTCATCCTGGTGAAAAACCGGTATTACAAACGCGGATTTAATTTTCGGCTTATGCATACGCAAGCGAAGTTCCCGGTCTGAAAGCTGTTCGTTAAGGAAAAGCCCCTTTTTACTCTGTATGGTCAGGCCCGCAAGGCCCTCTCCAGGTTTTATTTTGGTATTATTGATAACATCCTCGCTCAAACCTGTCGAGTCCTTAATGGACAATTCCTGCGTATTTTTTTCAAACAACATCATTGAACCGCGCTCAGCATCACAAAGTTTCATCGCCAGCTCAAGAAATGTTTTCAGTAAAAGGCCAACCTGCTCTTTATTGAAAATTACCTTTTCCTTTTCATTACCAGTTGTCAGAGAACCCAAAGTCTTCATGAATTTCGTTATCCCTATAGAGAAATCAACAACACTCTCCATCTTGACGGCGCTCACCGCCGGCAGCTGATTAAAACAGTTAAAAAATTTTTCCTCAGCAATTCCTGTTTCTTGAATACGCCGCGTTAATTTCACATCCTTCTTGCCGTATTCTAAAACAACCGGGCCGAGAATAAGAAAAACAGGCTCCGCGTTATCAAGTATTAAAGGCAGAGCAAAATTAGCAAGTCCCAAAGGGCATACGCTATCATAATATTTCTTTATTTTCTGATTTTTAAGAAGCGCGGCAAGCTTTGGGTACCATTGGCGGCATTTTTCCCTTGCAGCAGGACAAGCAGCTACGGCTTCACTGCAAACCAATGGCACATTTGATGGACGTACAACGATTTCCCCCTTAACGTCTACTGTCCGGATAGACATCCCAACAATCGAAGAAAAAATATCCTGTACCTTCTGCCAGTGATTAACGCCAATAATTTCGCTGAATTTCATGTGATAAATGGTAGTTTAAAGATTGGTAGCGGGGGTCAGATTTGAACTGACGACCTTTGGGTTATGAGCCCAACGAGCTACCAGACTGCTCCACCCCGCAATATATTGTCAAATTTTAGAACTGTCAAACTGTTTTTTCTTCAGTTTTATTTTCCGTCCGGCTTAGAAATTCATTCATCTTTTCCTCAAGATGAGAAAATTTAAACTCTTTTTCGCGAGCCTCAGGAACTAAATCTTTCTTCTTTTTTCTTAATGTAAGATCTATTTTACCGTCACCCGCGATTTTCTTAATGCGCGCCCTCAGCTTATCTCCTACTTTCAAATAGCTGTTGATGTCTTTTACAAAATCATCAGAGACTTGAGATATATGTATCAAACCACGCTTACCTTCGGGCAAAGTCACTACAGCACCAAAACTGTGTATTTTAATAACCTGAACATCTACTAAATCGTTTACTTTAAATCCGCTTTCCCGCATACAATATCATTCATTCTCGTTAATAACTCTAAATACTATTTCATTATCCCTGGCCACTTTGAGTTTATCCCTGGCCACTTCTTCAATATAAACAGGATCCTCTTTAAGCATTCTGTTTTCCTGCGTCAATCTTTCGTTCTCTATTTTCAACCGCTCAACCTGCTCCGAAAAAGCAGTGTCCTTAGCCTTAAGTTTTTGCAGCTTTGAATAGGTAGGTAAAAACAACGCAACTACTAAAACCAGCAAAAATATGCTTCTCCCAAGAGTAAACTTCATGGCTAATTTTTATTTAAGTTTCTTTTTCAGTTCCTGTCCGTAATAAATCGCCGCACTGCCGAGTTCCTCTTCTATCCTAAGCAGCTCATTATATTTAGCAATTCTCTCAGAACGGGAAGCTGATCCTGTCTTTATCTGCCCGGCATTAACCGCCACAGCCAAATGCGCGATAGTTACATCTTCGGTTTCTCCGCTTCTGTGTGAAATCACCGACGTGTATCCGGCATTTCTTGCCATAGAAATAGCTTCCAGAGTTTCTGTAAGCGTACCTATCTGGTTTACCTTAATAAGAATTGAGTTAGCAATGCCTTTTTCTATGCCTACTTTCAGGCGTTTTGTATTGGTAACAAAAAGGTCATCTCCTACAATCTGAACCTTTGAACCAAGCTTATCAGTAAGCTTCTTCCATCCGTTCCAATCGTCTTCATATAAACCATCTTCAATGGATATGATCGGATATTTCTTCAGCCATCCGCCATAAAGATCAATCATCTTATCAACATTTAATTTTACGGGTTTAGCCTCTCCGTTAAGCTCATATTTCCCGGATTTATAGAAAGAGCTTGCCGCCGCATCCAAAGCTATGCAGACATCTTCACCCGGTTTATATCCGGCATCTTTGATCGCCTGAATGATCAGCTTGATCGCTTCTTCGTTTGAAGCCAGGTTAGGCGCAAAACCGCCTTCATCTCCGACAGAAATACTTAATTTTTTATTTTTAAGTATTTTCTTAAGGCTATGAAAAACCTCACAGCCCATCCTGAAGGCATCAGAGTAAGTATTGCCTCCTACCGGCATGATCATAAATTCCTGAAGGTCTACATTATTATCCGCATGCATTCCGCCATTTACGATATTCATTAAAGGAACAGGTAAAACACAGGCGTTTGCTCCTCCTATATATCTATATAAGGACATGCCCAAGGCATTACTTGCTGAGCGCGCGCATGCCATGGAAACTCCCAGTATTGCATTCGCGCCGAGTTTTGACTTATTATCCGTACCATCCATTGTTATCAACAGGTTATCGATAACACACTGCGCAGTTACATCTTTACCTTCTAACTTAGGGCCGATAATTTTATTTACGTTATTAACCGCCTTTAAAACTCCTTTTCCCAGAAATCTGCCCTTTTCACCGTCACGCAATTCTACTGCCTCAAATTCACCTGTAGACGCGCCGCTGGGAACAGCAGCCCTGCCGAGAACTCCGCACTTTGTAATAACATCAACCTCCACAGTGGGGTTTCCCCTTGAATCAACGATCTCTCTTGCCTTAATACTTTTAATGCTGTACTTCACTAATTACTCTCCTTTTTTTTACAACAGCTGTGTAACCGTCTTCAAATTCGTATCTATTATGGTAGTGATTTCAGGTGTATCTTCATTCTGATTCTTCCCATTTTGCACCGGTTGAGCTACCACTACATTATTAATTTTTGTATTCAAATCAGAATACACTATGTGTCCGCTGTCAAGCTCAAAGTATATTAAACCTTCAACTCTTCCCTCAGCCTTGCCTTCAAGTTTTGCCTGCGCGTTTTTAGATCTTGTAATCGTGCTTGTACTTGTCATAACCTTAACTTTCGCGCACTCATAACCGCCTTTTTTTTCCATACCAAGCAGAGTATGTGTTGAATTAAGCGTGTTTGTTACGGAAACGTTTTCATCATCATTGACTGATTCCGAATTTTCTATCCAGCTTTCTCCAACACGCAATCCGCGCTCAGGAAATATCAAGAACATTTTCTTGAAATCAGCATTTTGCAGCGAGGCCGGCAGCCCCTTTGGTAATTCAAAATCACTTATTTTACCCTCATTAGTTACAGTTAAGCGGGCAATTTTCCCATTTAAATGAGGTACATCCGGATTAGGTATAACCTGATTATTTATAATTGTATTCATATACGACTGGCCGTAAATCACGTTGATTTTAGCTAAAGACGTATTGCTGTCAACAGAAGCTATTTCATGCGTATATGTGAATTTACCCTGCAACCTGGCTGAATTGTGGGGGATCTCTCTTCCCTGTAAAGGCGTTACTTCGATATTCACTTCCCCATCTATTATTACTTCATAAGCCAACTTTCTTCCAGCCTTAAAATTATATTTCAATTTTATCTTTTCCTGTGCCTGAGCATTAACAGCGTTAAGTATTAAAATGCTTATAATTATTAGCTTTAAGAAAATTTTCACTAAATTTTCCTTTTTTTAGAATTTAGTATAAAATGAATATACAACTAATTTTTCAAAAAGTCAACTACTAAATTGGCTAACAACGGGTAAATTTTTTTATAAGTTCTTTTAAATAAATGAATTGCTTCTTTGATGTTGCTTCAAAATAACATCTTATTACAGGCTCGGTGCCTGAAGCACGAAACATAACCCAGCAATAATCATTAAGAATAAACTTGTATCCATCAGTAAGATTTTTGCTTATAATTCTAAAATTGCCGAACTTTTCTTTTTTTGACAGATTCTCAATACGCCCAAGTAAAATATCCTTTTGTGCTTGATTAAGATGCAGATTCAGTCTATCTGAAGCAAAGTAGCCGTATTTTTTGTGCAGGGATGCCATTATTTCACAAAGTGACTTCTTCTCCCGGGCAACCATCTCAACCACAAGCAGGCACGCAAGGATGCCGTCTTTTTCAGGCACATGTCCCTGTATAGAAAGCCCTCCTGATTCTTCACCTCCAATTATGCAATCGCCTTTAGCTATAGCCTCTCCAATATATTTAAAGCCTACAGGGGTTTCAATAACCTCTATCCCCTCTTTTTTAGCTATCGCATCAACCATATGCGTTGTAGAAAGAGTCCGCGCGACTTTTTTGGCTTTAGGCCTTGTTTTAAGCAGGTAATAAAACAATAATGTGAACACCTCATTAGGAGTAAGAAAAACTCCTCCTTTATCTACTATCCCAAACCTGTCGGCGTCTCCGTCACAGCCTATGCCTAAATGGAATTTATTGTTTTTTACATACGTAATCAGTTCCTGAATATACGGCTTATCCGGCTCAGGAGGCAGTCCGCCGAAAAGAGGATTAAGATAGTTTTTAAAAACTTTGATCTCTTTACACAAGTCTTTGAGTATGAGGTCAATATAATTTCGGCTAGTGCCGAACATGCAATCTATACCGACTTTCAGCTTTGCTTTTTTAATACAGGATATATCAATTATTTTCTTCAGGCGTTTGAGATACTCCTGTTTAGGATCAAACATCTCAATAAACC
>JAKLQT010000159.1 GCA_022013205.1 Candidatus Omnitrophota bacterium
AAATTAAGCCCCTCAAACTTAAGCGCGAAAGTCAGATGGTTACCCAGGCCGGCACCCGGATCATACTTTGTTGTATAAAACTCGGTTTTCCGATACCCCTCAATTACCGTCTTCCGCCGTCCTTTCTGAACAATAAATGCTTGGGAATAGCACGGCAGGACATTAAGCGAATACCTGCGCACCAATTCGGAATAACCAACAGGTTTTAACCCTATAATGTTATTGAAATTTACGTTTTTCATTTCTTTAATGTTGAAGAATAAATTTAACCATGGAAAAATGGATTCTTTTAGGTACTATTGTAGCAAAATACATTTTTTTTACAACAGTTTAATGAAAAATACGCTTCAATCAGCAGATTTCACAGATTTCCACAGATTTCAAAAGCAATTTCATTTAATTAATCCCCGCAAGAAAGCCCTTCCATCTTTTTTTCAATCTGCGTAATCTGTGAATCTAATCTGTAAACCGTTTCTTTCAGCAAACCCTATGTAACCGAAAAAAACACGCGTCACCTTTTCTCATTAACCGCCAAGTCAATAAATTTATCGAGATGATCCGCCAAAAAGAGCGGGATATTAATAAGATTATTATCTTTTTTAAGATTCTTCAGTGAAAACCTCACTCGGATTGGCGGGGCATATTTTTGATTGTACAAGGCAAAACTCTTGCTTCTCACATTTTCATCCGACTTAACTTCTATAGGAAGAATATCGTTACCACGCTGAACGGTAAAATCAACCTCTGCTGTCGCCCCGGAAGACCAATATCTCGGTAAACCTTCATATTGAGTCACCAGACTTTGTAAAATATAGTTCTCGGAGAGCGCCCCTTTAAACTCCGAGAACAACCTATTCCCTTCACTAAACGACACTGGATCGAGGAACGCCAGTCGGCGCAAAAGCCCGACATCAACGGCATAAAGTTTAAACGCTCCCAGATCATCATACGCTGCGACAGGAAGACCCGGCTTTGTGTTCCGATATATTTTGTACCCCAGCCCGGCATTACAAAGCCAGGTCAGGGCATCTTCATACTCTCTTGCTCTTACCCCTTCTTTGACCATTCTATACGTAAACTTCTTATTTTCTCTTGAAAGCTGAGACGGGATCGACGACCAGATCAACCCTAATTTGGCAATATCCTTTATTTCCGCATGCTTTGAAAAATCAAGCTCATACGCATCCAATATATCCCGCAATACTTTTTGAACCCGTGCAACATCCTTTTCTTCGGCCCAGGCACGCACTGATTCAGGCATACCTCCGGTGATAAAATACATCTTTAATTTTTCATATAACTGATTAAAGAAAATATCAGGGATAGGATCTAAACCGCCAATATTATCAATATATTGGATAAGCTTTTCTTCTCCCATTGCCCACAAAAACTCTGTGAACGTCATCGGATATATCGCCAGGAACTCAACTTTTCCAACGGGAAACGCCGCCGGTTTCGACACCTTGATACCAAATAACGACCCCGCGCAGGTAATATGATATTCCGGAGCAGTTTCGCAAAAATATTTCAATGCGTTAAGCGCCGCGTTACATTCCTGAATCTCATCAAAAATAATAAGCGTTTTACCCGGAAGGATCGGAGCGCCATTAATCAAAGTAAGATTTTGAAGAATCCTTTGTACATCTTTGGTCGTTTCGAAATATTGTTTTAATTCCCCTTGCTCATCAAAATTAAAATAAGCCGTATTTTCATAATATTTTTTACCAAATTCCCTTAATAACCACGTCTTACCAACTTGACGAACACCTTTCAAAATAAGCGGCTTTCTCCGTTCCGACTTGTTCCATAAAATTAATTGCTTTATTATTGATCGTCTCATAGGCCATAAGCCATGGTTTGGCTTCCGATAGCCAAAGCCATAGACACCTTTTGGTTGAGTTTATGTGATATAAATCACCTTTATCTAACCAAACTATACATCAAATACAAATCAACTCATTTATAACTCTGGTATAATATTCATACACCTTACAATATTTTTCCCGACCATAATTGTTGCAAAAAAATCTCCCAGGGTGTTATTTCTATTTTTCCGTGCAGCCTTCTCTCTTTTTCATTACAAACTATAATACTCCTTTTTGGAAAACACGCCTGGATAAAAGCCTCTAGCCCATTCATATCTTTTCGATCGATCCTGGCGGCTCCCTTTATCTCTATAGCAACCTCTCCCATACCCAGCACAAAATCCACTTCAAGCCCGGATTTTGTCCGCCAAAAGTTTATCGCAAAATCCTTACCCGCGTAAGATCTATACGCAATCATCTCCATAAGCAGAAAATGTTCGAATGCCTTCCCAAATTCCGCGCCTTTTTGTTCAGCTAAATGCCTCTTGGTCAGGTAACCGGCAACACCAATATCAAACATATAATATTTCGAGGCCTTGGTTATAACCTGCCGGGATTGTCTTTTCTTAAAAGGCTCTACTCTTATAGCCAACAGTGTATCTATAAGTATTTGATAATATTCCTTGACCGTCTTGGAATTGACACCACAGTCACGGGCAATAT
>JAKLQT010000160.1 GCA_022013205.1 Candidatus Omnitrophota bacterium
AAATAATAGATATTAGAATGAATCGCAACAAACTCTTCCAATTCATGCTTACTAAAGTGCTCTGTGTCCATATTCGCTACGCCATACTCTAAATCATCAAAAGAAAAGTCTTCTTTTATACACCCTTTATCTTTGCATATATGATACAATTCGGAACCTGGGGTAGGACTGACAATAAAAAAATAAGCCCGATCAAGATTAGCACTATGGGCAAATTCAAAAGTTTTTAACATTTGCTGTTTTGTCTCCCCAGGAAACCCGAGCATAAAAAACCCTCCGGCCATTATTCCTAGTTTTTTCATTTTTTCTACTAGTTTTACTCCATAAGCAGGGTCAAAAGGCTTTTTTATTATTTTATTTAAAACTTCCTTATCCCCACTTTCAAAAGCAAGATTTAACGCATAACAACCACTAGCTCTCATTAGTTCAAGCATTTCATCATCTATCGTCCAATACGCTACACCACAAGGAGCAGCCCAATGGGTCTTTATTCCCCGATCAATAATCCCTTTAAAAATCTGTTTAGCTCTTTTTTGATCAAAAGTCAGGTTATCATCAATAAAATGGATATCCTCAATTCCAAATTTCTTCACCCGTTCTTCAATTTCATCCAATACATTTTCTGCGGAGCGGCTTCGGTAAATATTACCCCAAAAATTTCGCATGGAACAAAAACTGCACTTCAAAGTACAACCACGGCTAGTCAATAAATTCGCACTTGTTTCACTTTTGTATGAAAAAAAATACAGCGCTCCTTTTTTTCTATAAAATTTAAGCGGCAACAGATCAATAGCTGGAAAAGATAATGCATCCAAGTCCCGTATATATTTTGTTTTAGGGTTAATGAAAACAGCATTATTACTGCGAAAAGCCAAGCCGTCTAATGCTGTATAATCACTGTCTGTTTTTATAGATAAAAGCAACCGGTGAAAAGTTTCCTCTCCTTCTCCTAAGACTATAAAATCAATCTCTGTATGCTGATTCATGATCTCATTGGCGAAAAAAGTGGGATGAGAGCCTCCAATCACAATTATAATATCCGGGATATTTTTTTTTATTAGCTTGCAAAGATTTAACACTTCTGGATAATGAGAAGAGGAAAGACATGTTACGCCTACTACGTCTGGGGCATATGTGCTGATTTGCTCTAATATTTCTTGCGGTGAAAAACCAAAATATTCCCATTTGCTGGCATTAGCCTTAATTATTTGGAACTTTGTCCGTCCATCTATTATCTTAACATCAAAATCCGATCTGATTTCAGCGGCTAAATAAGCTAGCCCCATTGGCGGTTCACATTGATGAGGACGCCCTTTTAAAGCTTTTCCGGTTGGGAAAACCAAGGCTACCTTGCTAATTTTCTTATTAAATAATTTCATTTCTATATGCTGTCGGTTATTTTTTATCAATTCAAACCGTTCGAAAGACAGCTCTTTTGATAAAAAACAAAAAGTAATACAAGAAATCGCTTGCTTTAATTATTGGTCCATTAAAAATATTAAAAAATCTTTTCTCACTAATATAAAACTTAAAATAACATTTGCGCTGAAAAGAAACAAGTGAATTTAAATCCAGTTCACCAAATGCCTTGTGAAAATTACAATAATTTTTCCGGGAAAAATTCAAAACATTAATCTTGCCTTCTTTTTTTAAACGTTCATACACTCTAGTCCCAGGAAATGGATTAAGTATATAAAATGCTGCTGTATGCAAATCAGAATTGACTGCAAAGGAAAGAGTTTTGTTAATATCATCTTGTTTTTCCTCAGTAAATCCAATAATAAAAAAACCATGCGCATGGATACCTGTCTTTACCGCTTTGCTAATAACTTGCTGAAGTTTAAGCAGGTTAACATTTTTACCCATACTCTTCTGTATGTCTGGAGACCCTGACTCTGGAGCAAAAGATATCATTCTTGTTCCAGCCTGATAAAGTTTATTGATTGATTCATCGTTAAGCATATCACCTCTTAATCCATTTGGAAATGTTAATGTTATATCCATTTTCTCCCTTATGATCAAATCACATATCTCATTCATTCTGCCTATATTATAATTAAAGCAATCATCAAGAATTTCAAAATAGCGAATACTGTGCTGATGATAAAGAATCTTAATTTCAGATAAAACATTTTCGGGAGAACGCCAACGGAATTTTTTGCCAAAAATATTGTGACAAAAAGAACACTCAAAAGAACACCCCCGAGACGTTATTAATGCCATATGCAGTTTTGAATGTTTCAATCTGATAAAACTTCTGCCTTTGGTATACTTATCAAGTTCAACAAGATCCCATCGAGGAAAAGGTATTTGATCTAAATCTTGAATGTTTTGTCCAGGTGTTATTTTTATCTGGCCGCACTTGTTTTTAAAGGCAATCCCTCCTATCTCCTCTAGTTTTCCTGTTTTATTTTCTAAAATATTTATTAAATCCGGAAAGGCTTTTTCTCCTTCGCCTATAACAGCAAAATCTATATTGGGATCATTCATAATGTCTTCCGGACAAGCACTTGCATGCGCACCACCAACAATTATAGGATTACAATACCCATGCTGCCTTATCTCAGCAGTCAAATTATGAAGTACCTCCATTTCTGTAGTAAGACTGCTTATACCAATAAATTCCGGGTTAAATCCTTTTATATTTTCTAATATTACTTTATCTTTCACCTTACAAACTTTTGCGTCAATAATCCTTACAGCGTGTTTCTTGTTTTGCAGCAATACCGCTGCAATATACATAAGTCCTAAGGGTGGAGTAAGATTGCAATTAAATTTATCCTCTAATGAGGTACGGATAAGAAGAATTCGCGCCATAATAATCCTCCGATAATCGTTATAATACTTACTTTCTATACCATCTTAGATCCTTTGTTGCTCCGATAAAATAGATTATATGCATTTTGATTTGCTCTTTTAATCGCCCAGTAGATTCCCATTCTGAGCAGAAAAAAACACCTATGACCTTAAGCATGAATAAAAAAACCCTGTTATGTTTTCTTAATATCCACTTTTCCAGATAATATTTTTCTGCAAAACGCGGCAATTTATTTAAAATAGGTAAAATCGTTTTTATATTATACGCCGTCTGTTTATCGGGATGCTGGATTATCGATTCAGCTGTCCAATTCCCCTCTCCTGAGTATATTCTTTCTAATGTATTCTGATCGATGTAATGCATTTCTACAGCTTTTTTCATAAGAGCTGTCCCGATAAACGGATAGTAAATATGGGGGAAAATTGAATCAGGCCTTAATGCAAGCACCTCATTCGCTGTATCAATCATCTCTTTCGATGTTTCTCCTGGTAGTCCTAACATGACATAAAGATCAACTTTCAGCCTATTCTCTTTAAGTATTGCTACCGCTTCCCTTAATTGCTTTATCCCCATTTTTCGATTAAGGACCTCATTTAAAACTGTTTCATTTCCGCTTTCAAAGCCTATTGCCACACGTTGACATCCACTATTTTTAAGCGCACCGACAAGCTCCTTGTCAATTAAATTAGGCCTTAAAATACAATAATATGGCAATCCTATTCTATTACGATAGACCGGTGCAAATTCTATTACCCATTGTTTATTATAATTAAAAATATCATCATAAAAATATATGCTTTTAGCATTAAACTGTTTTTTGTAAATCTCTAATTCATTTATTACTGATTTCACACTACGCCTCCTTGTATAGGAGGTTTTATCCTTATTATATAACTTCTTCAAAAGAGTATTATAACAATAAGAACAATCATACGGGCAACCCCTACTTGTCATAACATAGAGTCTCGTAGTAAAACACCCATATTTATAGAATAATTCTTTGTCGGGAAACGGAAGCTCATCAAGATTGGGAATAAGCGGCCTAACCTCATTACGAATAACTTCACTATCTTGTTTAAACCAAATATTTCTCGTATCATAAACGGGTATTTTTTTCTCCATTTTATTGACAAGCTCAACAATTGCATCTTCCCCTTCTCCGATACAAATCATATCAATATTTTTATCCGCAATAACCTTTTCCGATGCAATTGTAGGGTGAACCCCTCCCACGAGAATCGGAACAGAAAACTTCTTTTTAATTGCCTCTGAAACCTCCCGAACCCATGGGAAAAGATTTGTAGTAGAAGAAAATAAAATAAGATCCGGGTTAAATCTCCTTATTTTTTTAAGGATAGCATTATGTTTTGTCCCCTGACGCAGAGGAAAATAAAAAGTACCATCTAGCCCTATTTCAAAAGCAAGGTCAGTAATATGCCCTGCCTCTTTCAGAACAGCTGATAAACACTCTATGCCCAGCCATTCAACACTTTTATGTACAAATAATAGTCGCATAATAATTTATTCCGCTCGCTTTGTTTCTTTGTTAAAGGCTTGGCATATCCTATCGGCGACATCAAGTCCATCTTCGAGAGCTTCATCAAGATTATTATATTTAAAAGCTCCTCTCCTGCCGCATAAATATAAATTCTCAAACTGATTTAAGTATTGCTTTATTAAGTTAAGATTTTTTTCAAACTCAATATCATATAGAGGATACGCCGCTTTCTCTCTATGAACAAAAACATCATTAACATCCTCTCTTTTTATAAAATTAGCCTTTTCCAGCCAAGGCAAAATTTGTTCCAATAAAGCATCCTTATCCGCCCTCCATATTTCATCACCCTCCCAGCAAAAAAATTCAATCAATAAAGAACTTTTATCATATGGCGACATGACTTGGGAAAAATTTTTCGGCTCTGAAATTCTTGAAAAAGGAATTTCCTTTTCAGGGAAATAAATCCAATGGTCACAAAAAACAAAACTCTTTTTTAAAGTTAAAAACAAACATAAATGCGCTCTATACTTTAAAAAGCTTGCTGCCTGTAGAACAACCGCAGGAAGAGCTGGATCAAAAAGATTTATTAACTCAGTAAGCGGAATTGATGAAACAACACATCCAGGGAACATTTCTAATCCTTTTCCATTATTATCCATCAACTCAATTTTTACAATTTTCCCATGTTTATGTATAATTCTCTTTGGATATGTTTGTTTAGCAATTGCACAATTATCCCGTTCACTTATCTGCTGCTCAAGGGCTTCACAAATACTCCCAATACCATACTCGGGATAGAAAAAATCGTTTGTAAGCGTCTTAACACTTAAGTCCTTAAAAAAAAGTGCCTTTACAACGTTTTTAACGGAAAGCCCGCCAATCCGCTCTTTTGCCCATTTAGAGGAAATTTCTCTGCTTGGCATTCCCCATATTTTCTCAGAATAATTAAGCATATTCATATATGCCAACGATTTGCCAAAAGTACGAATAATGAATTCCTCAAGATTTTTCGGCTGACTTTTTTTAAAACAACCCTTAATCTTTTCTAAAAAATAATCAAATAGAATTCGAACCATTTTAATTAGCTTTATATTAGAAAAAACATCCTTTGCATTTATAGGATAATAATAAAACTTTCCTTGCAAAAAAAACCGCGATATGCGCTGAACTTTATGCAACTTAACCATTGGTAAGCTTTTAACTTTTTCGATAAGCTGGTAATTACTTGAAATAAACCGATGCGGTCCAATATCTGTACGAAACTCATCAAAAACTAGTGTTTTAGCCAGGCCTCCCATTTGCTTGTTTTTTTCAACAATCAAAATCGGAACGTCTTTTATCGAAATATCCCAGGCAGCAGCCAGACCTGAAAGCCCGCCACCAAGGATAATAATACTTCTTGATTTACTTTTTATCACCGCTTTTCCTTTTTCCATGAAAAATCTTCAGGGCAATTGCCATTTATTAATCTAACCTTATATATCTCATACAATTCCAATCCCCCTAAAGAGATCGAATGGATTTTTAAAAGATCAGGACAAGAATTGACCCAATCACGTTTATAAATAGCCGACGTAATTATATAGTCATACTTTTTAACTTCATCCTCGGTATCAAACACATCATAACTTATGGTTGTGTTACGACTATATACGAAAGCATTAAATATATTTCTAATTTCATTTTTTATAAATGATTCCCGAGCGCTTGCTAAGCCTACAGCACTATAATCTTCAATATTATTTTCCATCCAACGAATTGTTTTTCCTATTCCGTAAACTAATACAAATGAAGGCTTGTAATACCCAACACAATCTCCCCCCCAAGCAAAACCATCTAATTGGTAATGCGGCGAAATATTAACTATTCCTAAAAAACGAATAACTATAAACAGGATACATATCCCACAGAATATCACTCGCAGTGATTTCCTGCTTATTACCCTAAAAATTCTAACTATCTGTCTGGAACATACAACAAACATCAGCGGGAAGATAGGAACAAGATACCAAGAGATTATATTTCTAACACTTAAAAATACAATTAAAAAAAATAATATGCTTATAGTTATAAATCCATTCGCTTTATTACGTAAATTTGCCAACGAATCAAAAATTCCTATTAAAAATAGTATTGTACAGATAATGCCAAATCGTACTAGTACGATTTGGGCGATATTGACAGCATATCCTTGTCCGGAAAAACTTGAAGAATAGTGCATCTTCATCTCTGTCATTGCTTTAGCAATATTCTCCCATCTTAAATGCACAGGCGATCCGATAAACATGATAATAAGGGAAATCATAGTAATATTCAACAATAATATACCCTTATGATTCCAAGAAAAAATCCTGGGAATCCTCTTAATAAGTATTAACAATACAACTATATAGGATAAAGATGCCAGGTAATAACATCCTGCTATTTCATTGGATTTAATTGACTCAGGGCTACTCTTAGTAATAATTGCAGATAAAAAAAGAAATCCACCCGCAAAGATTGTATTACATAACATTACCGGGAAAATTCTTTTCGGTATAGATAACCCTTGTTTCTTATTTGTTAAATTGCTATTGATTTCATTAGGAATAATAAAGAAACAGCAGCCAAAATAAATAGGCAAAAGCAACAAGGCAGTAAATTTAGAAGCACAGGCAAGACCAGTCGCAATCCCAGCAAATAAAAGATATCGTTGATTCTGTTTTTTTACTCCCCTATAAAAAAGCAGCAAACTGAGCAGCAGAAAGAAACTCATTAAAATATCACCTGTTGTAATCGCACAACGGGAAAAACCGATATGATAGGTTGAGGTAGCTAATAAAAACGCCGCAACCATACCCACATACTCATCATACAATTCTTTACCAAACAAAAATACTAAAAAAACAATGCCTGCCCCAAACAAGGCAAAAGGAATCCTTATGAAGGACACATAGTCCCAATCTAAGCTTTCCAAGCCAACGAACCTAAAAATAAAACTTGTTAAAAAAAATGGGAGCCGTGTTTGTTTTATTGAAACCGGGTTAAATATATTTTCCGCAGAAAAAGGATTTAAGTCATGACAATATTTAAAGCTTATAGAGATATCCAGGATCTCATCCCCTACAAATTCCTGATTATGCAAATCATGCACGCGAAAGATAAGCCCCAAACAAAAAATAATTAGAAGAATAATTTTTCGAATAGTTTTAATACTGCCTTTCCTTTTAAAGTTAGTAGCATTGTTACAATACAAACCTTTATTTGCAACAATATTAACTCTAATCATATAATCATTGCTGTCCGGTAAAAACCTTGACGAATAAGAACCCCTTCATAAAAAAAGCCTCGCCACTGTTAAAGAGAGCCTAAGGCGCATAGGAGCTTGCTACGCAGTGAGTTGTTTGCGCGAATCGTCCTCGAAAAGTACCCCCTCGCAAATAGCGAACTGCGTGCAAACAAACACCTGCGAACATAACACTGGTAGCACGACGTTACCAACACATATCAATGTCAGCGTATAGAAAATAATTGTTATATGCGGCGATACTACTGCAAACAATAAATATTTTACCGAATAGCGATGCTATATAATTTGAAAAATTTACCCGCGGTAAATCAATATTGAAAACAGGGGGCATATTAGCCTACAACTACCACAAAATTATTATATCTATGTTTGTTCTAACAGGTTATCTCATTTATCTCTATTGCAAAAGAATTGTAACAAAAAGCAAAACCATTGTCAAGAAACCCAATCGTGGAGTTTTACCCCATTTTTACCGTAACAAGCTAATTTTAAAAGAAAAAGGAGAACATTAATTATTGCTTTGCTAAAGTATCTGTTGGGGTACTTTTGGTTGCTAAGACTCCATTTGCCGTCAAATAAAAGACTGAAATGCCGTCCTCTATCGCATAATATTTAGATACCGAAGCTTCATTTTCCCCATTAATTTTCAGCCTAACATCGCCATTCTCATTCGGAGTCCTAAATACACACTTGAAAAATAAAATACCACCTGTAATAATGCCGCAATATTTCCTATCCCAACATATCCACTGAGACATGCTCAAATCCCTAAATCCTAAATAGAAAATAAAAAAAGGAGTAAAAAAGAACGACCTCCGATGGTACAATGGTTATATAACAAAAACAGTAACCATCACCCAAAGGGTGAAACCCATGGAGGTCAAATAGATGTTAACAGAAAAGCTGT
>JAKLQT010000161.1 GCA_022013205.1 Candidatus Omnitrophota bacterium
AAGCGTCGCCATAATCTCCCTGATGAAAAAGAAAATCAATTGCCTCCTGTCCATCACGGACGATATAAAGATTATTTATTACCTTTGCCTGTTTCAATGCTCTTTTAGTTATCTCTATATCATCAAGATTATCTTCCGCCAACAAAATATCAATAATATTATTCCGCATAATTCAATCTCCTCCTTCTCTGATTTTTTTAATTTTATTTTGCTCTTCCAAAGCGTTCTGTAATTGCCCCCCGCTAATGAGCTTCTTCTCGACTAATATCTGTCCAATCTTTTTCTCCTCAACAAGGCATTTCTTTTCTTTAGGCAGTGTAAAATAAAATGCCGTGCCTTCTCCGACTTTAGATTCTACCCATACTTTCCCATAGTGCATTTCGATTATTTTCTTAACAATTGCCAGCCCGGCGCCGGTACCCTCGGTATCTTCTCTTCTTCCCAGCCGTTGAAAAATCTGAAATATTTTATCAAAATATTCCGCTTCAATCCCGGGACCATTATCCTTAACATAAAATTCATGAAAGATCCCTTTTTCCCTGCATCCAACCTTTATTTGGGGCTGTTCTTTATCATTAAACTTAATCGCATTGGAAAACAAATTGGCAAATACCTCGGTAATTCTTAAACGGTCGCAGAAAATTTTTGGAAACTCATTTTCAATTATTATTTTAACATTTTTTTCCTTTATTGCATATTCCAGCCTGAATTCCGCTTCTTTAATTATATTTTCTACTTCAACCTCAACAATAGGATTTTTCTTTCTTCCTATGCGTGAAATTTCAAGAAGATCTTCGATCAGTGCCTGCATCCTCTCGGCGCCGGCATTTATTCGGTCTAAATATGCTATTCCTTGTTCGTCAATCTTGTCTTTATAGTCTTCGCTTACAAATTTACTAAACGCAAACACGGATCTTAACGGTTCTTTTAAATCATGCGACACAATATAAGTAAAATCATCCAGTTCTTTATTTATCCCTTTTAATTCAGCATTTGCTTTCTGAATTTCTTTTGTTCTTTCCTCAATTTTCAATTCCAGGGTTTTATTATATTCATGTAATTCATCCCTCGATTTTTTTAAATCTGCGGTCATTTTATTAAATCCTTTAGCCAAAATTCCAATTTCATCTTTTGATAAAATATCAACCTTTTGACTCAAGTCTCCCTTCGCGACATTTTCTGTCATTTTTACCAGGTTATCAATGGGTTTAACTATATGACCGGCGATGAATACGCTAATTATAACCGCTATCACGATTATACTCAAAGTTAATAAAATTACCATATTTCTTATCCCAACTGCGATCTGCCTCACATTAGCCAATGTTATGCCAAGTAATACCGTTCCTATTTGTTGTTTCTTTCGGCCAATATTTTTAGAACCATCCTTTCCTTGTTCTTCAGCGCCAAAAATATATAAAGAAGTATCATTATCATCATCATCATCTTCTTCTTCGGATAGTATAGGCATTACAATTGAATAGTGCCTATTCCCCGAATAACGTTGAATGTAAAATTCATTGGGGGCGGTAAATTTCCTTTTTAATTTTCCTTCTATAATAGCGCCTATTTTTTTTTGATCATCGGATGCCAAAATTTTTCCTTCTTTACCTGCAATTATTACATAATTGACGTCTTCTTCACTAATCGCCCCATTGATAAAATTATCCAAAATCACTCTATCTTCGGTAATAACACCATATCGGGCATTCTTTGCGATTCCTTTTGCTAAAGAAACCCCTCTCTTTTCTAATTGTTCCTCCAATACTTTTCCCTCATGACGGATAAAAAAGCAACTGAAGAACAGGGAAACCCCTATTATTATTATTGTGGTATAAGTAACAAGTTTTAACCTAAGGCTCATAAAAAAATTTTCCAAATGCTAGACGGGAGCTGTTGCAAAAGAGCTGTGTTACGCAAATTTTAAATATTTTCTCGTTAAAAAAATTATCAATTCTCTTTAAAAATGCGGTTTTGCAGCAGCTCCCCAAGCACACTTAACATTCCTCATATTACTAAACTCTAAAACTTATACCCCGCGCTCACATAATAACTTCTTCCTGTGCGAGTGTAATCCGAGGTGGACTTTGTGCTGGGGTAATAATATCTCTTATCAAACACGTTCTTTACAATAAACTTTATATCCATCTCTTTAATGAGGTCTTTAATCAAAAAGGCTGTATCCACTAATGTGTAAGAAGAAAGCGGCTCTCTTGTATCCCCGCCGGCAACATCCCTGGGTTTATCTCCTACATAGTAGAGCATTGTATTCCAATTGTAATATTCGGCAAAATTAAGATTTAATCCCAGACTTCCGGAATGCTGCGCCATGTCCGGCATGTCCTGGCCGCCTCTTTCGGACTCGATATAAGAAAATGTGTTATACAAATATGTTCCTTCCGCAAGATAATATTTTGCTTCAGTCTCTACACCACTGGAATCTATTTCAAGAGTATTGCCCCAGACAGCCGGGTCAGTGGGCAGAACCTTTTTTGAGGCATCGAATCCAATTCCATCCGTTATCTTACTGTTAAAAACAGTTACGTTTGTATGCAGTTTGTCTAAGGGCTTATAGCTTAGAGCGATCTCCGTCGTTTGAATCTTTTCCGGCTTAAGATCTTTATTGCCCATAATCACAGGCTGGTTCTGATTATATAAATGACCAAAGGTAGGCGCTCTAAATGCGCTTCCATAGAGAAGTTTGACATTCCCTTTTTTATTAAATCCCCAAACCAATCCGCAGCGGGGATTAAATGTATCCCCAAAATCATCATAGTGGTCATACCGGGCGCCTATGATGGCGCTAAGATCATCTCTAAACTTCCAGTCAACCTGAGTAAACATACCATATACGGTTCTCTTACCTCCAGCATTAAATTTCAAGGTATCTTGCACCGAGCCTAAGTTATAATAATAAAGCGGATGCATATTCGCTCTTGTAACGACATCAAACACCTCGCTTTTCTCCAAGAACACCCCGCTTATAAACCTGCCTGCCTCAGTTAAAGATGCCTCTAATTTAAGTTCTCCTCCATAAATCTTCTCTTTCTCACTAGCGTAACCACACACCCCCTCAGGCCAATATTCCAATATCCCATCCCCGTTAAAATCCTTAGGGATATATGGCGGCATGGTTGGAACAATCGTATAATATCCCTTTGGCAGCATCTCCCCGTCCGTCACTGGATTATTGCAATAGTGATAATAAATCTTTGGAGTAAGCGCCATATCTTCGTTGATCTTAAGATTGCACGCTCCTTCTATGAAATATTCATTACTGGAGATATCCCCTTCCTCAACCAAAGCATACACCTGGCCGATGAAACTTTCTTCTGCCGCATTTAAATACATACTGCGCACGTAAAAATCATTATTCTCTACAGCTAAAGAGACACTAGTGATGTCAAATCCTTCACGCAGCTTTCCCGGGGCCAGGGAATAAGGGGCTCCGGTCAATATGTCTTTTTCTAATTGATTCTTAGGCCCATCACTTTGTGTATGCTGTACGAAAAGTTTATAGCTCAAATCATCTTTAATTTTATTGCCGATAAGAATACTTCCGCCGCCGGTTTCAAAACTTCCACCTTTAGCTTTAACCTCTACTCCATTAATATCGCTGCCCTTTTTAGTAATGATATTAACCACTCCGCTAAAAGCATCCGTTCCATACAACGCTGACCCGGGGCCCCTTATTACCTCTATCTGCCTGACCATATCCAAATCCAATTTTGACCACATGTCAAAATCGCCGTATAAAAGCTGATTAACAGCGTGCCCGTCAATCATCAACTTGATCGCGCCCGGACTTTGCCCTCTAAAATTTAAACCGCTGCGTCCTGACATAGCCAACGCTTCAGCCGCGCCGGGTAGATGGCTTAGCAACTCAAGCAAATTCGTATCTGCGCTTTTTTTAATATCTTCCGCTGTTATTACCGTGATAACTGCCGGGGCCTCACTTACTTTTTGTTCATAGCGGGCCGCGGTTACCACCAACTCTTCTTCTCCAAAAAGAAACAACTCTGTTACTGCTTCGTTAGCAAATACACCCGGCGCAAATAAATTCCACATCACTGATATCATTACTAATCTTGTAATTATTTTCAACCTGCACCTCCTTTTTCCAAAAAAGTTTCATCTTTACTCGAAAACACTAACAACACAAACAAATTTGTCCAACCAAAAACGTTAACCTTCTAATTTTTCTTATTACTCTTAACTACGCCCCCCCCCCTTCTTTTCAATTAATTACAATTCCCCCCGCCTTGGACTGCTAACTCTCAAGCCACCAAGACACAAAGACACTAAGATTACAAGAAACTTCGCGCACCAACAAAGTTGGTGCACTCAGAACTCTTCCTTGCGAAGTTTCAGTGGTTAGGAAAGTTTTATACTTTCCTACTACCATAAAATAATTCTTTTAATACCATCTTTAAATTCATATCTTTCCTTTGTGCCTTGGTGGCTAAAATTTCTACAATTATCCGCCAATTTCCTTTCATATTTCTTGTCGAGTAGACCTCATATTATTTTTGACACTACCTAAAAACTAAAAAATCATTTAACAACTCCAGCCGCGTTTTTTAAGATGTCTTCAGCTATTTCTATGCCCAGCCATGTCGCAGTCTTAAGATTTAACATCAATCGTTGATTGCGCGGCACGCTAACCGGTAATTTATCCGGTGTTGTCCCGCTTAAAATTTTGCAGGCTATTTCTCCGGCTTGTCTGC
>JAKLQT010000162.1 GCA_022013205.1 Candidatus Omnitrophota bacterium
ATGAGCAAAGAAAAAGTGTTTTCTATTCAGGATTTGGGGATATAATTGGACTGCTGCAAAACACAGTTAACGGGGTAAACAGGATAATGATGATTATTGCTATAGACGGGCCGGCGGGCGCGGGCAAAAGTACGATCGCGAAACTGTTGGCTGATAAATTAGGATTTCTTTATGTAGATACAGGTGCTATGTATCGGGCTCTGACGCTAAAGGTGCTCCGTCTTAATGCTGACTTTGAGGATATCGAAAAACTCATTGAGATCGCGTTCGATACAAATATAAGGCTTAAAAAAAGCGAAGGCCACAACAGCATTGTTTCCCTTGACGGAGAGGATGTGACAGCTCTCATCAGAAAGCCGGAAGTTACTAATGCTGTCTTTCATGTGGCGAGCATTTCCTTGATACGTAACTTGATGGTTAAATTCCAAAGAGAGTATGCCCAAAGCGACAGCATTGTAATGGAAGGCAGGGATATCGGAACTGTGGTGTTCCCTAAGGCGCAAAGAAAATTTTACCTTAATGCAAAGGTAAAGGTGCGGGCGCTCAGGCGCAAGCTTGAATTTGAGCAAAGGGGCATCAAGATCAATATCGAAGATATAGTCAAACAGATTGAAGACAGGGACTCAAAAGATAAAACACGGGATTGCGGGCCGCTTAAAAGAGCTGAGGATGCTGTTTATATCGATACTTCGGATATGAATATTCAGGAGGTTGTAAACTGCCTGTTTACGTATATAAAAAATGAAAAAAAGAAATAATTTCTATATATTCTGCCGTTTTCTGCTTTTTATAATATTTAAAATGCTGTTTTTCTTTAAATCCAGCGGCCGGGAAAATCTTCCGGAAAAAGGCGGCTGTATTATCGCTTCAAATCACCTGAGTTATCTTGACCCTATTGTGCTTAGTATTGCCAGTCCCAGGATGCTAACCTTCATGGCCAAGCAGGAATTGTTTAAAAACCCGTTTTTTTCAAGGCTGATAACCGCATTGAATTCCTTTCCGCTTGAGCGCGGCAGTGCGGATCTCAAGTCAATACGTTTTGCCATAAATAAGCTCAAAAGTGATGGTACTTTGATAATTTTTCCTGAAGGCACTCGTAGCACCAGCGGGCAGATCAATGAGGGGCAGTCCGGGGTAAGTATGCTTGCGGCAAAAGCCAATGTGCCGGTAGTGCCCACCTTGATTAAAGGAACGGATATAGCGCTGGCTGCCGGCTCTAAAAAAATCAGGTTTTTTGTACCTTTGAGCGTTCATTTTGGCAAACTCATGTATTTTAAGCCGTCATCGTCCAAAGATAATCTGAAGGATGAATACCACCAATTTTCCCGGGATATTATCGCTGAAATCCAAAAGCTAAAAAGTATAAAAAGTGCTTGTAAAGCATAAGATATTTTGTTATACTCAAGCAACTGAAATATAAGCCATATATATAATGAAAAGGAGGTATTAAATGCGATGTCACGAAAAAAAAGAAAATTCTCCAACTTGGATGAGCTAGGGCAAAATAAGGATAGTGTTTTTGCTAAGGCGTTTGAGGCTTTTTATGATCAGGTGCCGGTAATACTGAAGGAAGGTGAAATAATTAGCGGTAAAATAGTCGGTATTACAGGCAAAGAGGTGCTTGTTGATATTGGCTACAAGTCTGAAGGTATCCTCACTATCGATGAATTCGATGATCCTGCCGATATTAAGATTGATGCTGCAATCGATGTTCTGCTTGAGACAAAAGAAGATGAAAATGGTATGGTTATTGTTTCTAAACGAAAAGCAGACAGAACCATGGGATGGGAAAGAATAGTCAATAATTATAAGGAAGGCGATACCATTGAGGGTAAGGTACACCGCAAGGTAAAAGGCGGACTGATGGTTGATATAGGACTTGACGCTTTTTTACCTGCTTCTCAGTTGTCACTGCGCGGTGTACATAACATTGATCAGCATCTAGGCAAGACTTATGAATTCATGATTGTAAAGGTGAATAAGCCCAGAAAGAATATCGTATTATCCAGAAGAGAACTTTTGCTTAAAGAAAGAGAAGAAAGTAAAGAGCGCCTTCTTAAAGAGATCGCCAAGGGGCAGATTAGAAGCGGCCTGGTTAAGAACATCGCGGATTTTGGCGTATTTATAGACCTGGGCGGAGTTGACGGACTTCTGCACATTACTGATATGAGCTGGGGACGTATTTCCCATCCTTCTGAAATGGTCGCTATCGGAGATACAATAGAGGTAAAAATTCTCGATATTGATAAAGAAAGCACAAAGATTTCTCTTGGTTTAAAACAGAAAACTGCAAGTCCCTGGACCGGTATTGACGCGAAATATCCTGTGGGGGAAAAGATCAAAGGAAAGGTTGTGAATATCGTTCCTTACGGCGCGTTTATCGAGCTTGAAAAGGGTGTTGAGGGATTGATACATATCTCTGAATTCTCCTGGACAAGACGCATATCTCATCCATCGGAAATTCTGGCCATAGGTGATATTGTTGAAGCAGTAGTGCTCAACCTGGATATAGATAATCAGAAGATAGCTCTGGGTATCAAGCAGACAGAAAACGACCCATGGCAGGGAATAAGCAGCAAGTATTCATCAGGCTCAAAAGTCAAAGGGCGGGTTAGAAACCTGACTGATTACGGCGCATTTGTTGAACTGGAAGAGGGAATTGACGGATTGATCCATATCTCTGATATGTCCTGGACAAAGAAGATCAATAATCCTGCTGATTTTCTTAAAAAAGGCCAGAAACTCGAGGTTGTGATCCTTACTGTTGATGAGGCCAATCATAAAATATCGCTGGGCTTAAAGCAGCTGAGTGAAGATCCATGGCCCCAGATTGCGGAACGTTATGTTCTTGATATGCCGGTAGAAGGCCATATAACAAAAATTACTACTTTCGGTATTTTTGTTGAGATTGATAATGAGCTGGAAGGCCTTGTGCATATAACTGAAATAAACCTGGAGGCGACAATGAAACTCGAAGATAGCTTCAAGGTTGGAGACAAGGTAAATGCCAGGGTTATCAGGGTAGATAACGAACAAAGAAAAATAGGCCTTAGTATGAAATAAACAAAAGCTGAATAAGAGCACTAACATAATTATAAAGGCGGATGGAGAATTTTTCATCCGCCTTTTTTAAATTAAAAAAGCGCGCACATAGAGGCCTGTGCCTACAGTTAATTTGGCTCCTTCTTATTTAAGTTGGGAGAAAGAACCAAATATATTCAAAATTATACGCTCTTCTAATTATTTTCGATCGAAAAAAACATTTTTGCCTGTGGCTGAAAGGGGAATTGCCAGTGCGGCCTTCACTGCCTTATCCTTAAAAAGATTGATGTTTAGAGCCGCCTTTCCCGCGGAATACATTATTCTGTTGTCTATTTTGAAATCACCGGCAATACTCACAGCTGAACCTGCAGCAATGCCCAGATCAATCGAATTATAAGCACATATTCCTTTGGCTTTTATCAGAGAGGCGCAGTCTTTATAGCCGCAAAACCCGCAGTATGTCAATCCGATAGGGACTGCCTTTGTACCGATGAACAGTATGGCACCTGTGTGTTTTAGGTTTTGCGCGTCTCTTTTAAAGCCGGGCTTATCGTGCTTTCCGGCCGCCTCATTCATGGCATTGATAAGTTTTAACTTTTCTTTTTCTGTACTGATTATAAGTATTTTTATGTTGTCAATGCCTTTGGCCTTTGGAGCGGTGCGTGCTGCCGCGGCCATAAAACCGGCGATCTGGATCAGAGCGTTCTTTTCAACTTGAGAGTTTCTCATGAGATTTCCTCCTTTTTAAAAATTTTAACAGCCTAGTGTGTGGATGTCAATGTTTGAGAAATAAATTGTTTGAGAAATAAATGATTCAAAAAATAATATTGATTTGAAATGGGCAATTCATACCCAAAAATTATACGCATTTTCCATGTTTATATAATTTTTTTGTTGACGAATAATAATTAAAGGTGTAATATAATAACCAAAAGGAAATTTGCTAAAAACAAATTATGCAAAGGACGCAAAGTAGAAAGCTAAATAAATTTTATGAGGCAACCCTATAATCGGGTTGTCTTTTTTTGCTTATAAAATGTGATGTATTGCTTCAAACGTTAAAAACATTTTTAATCGAGAGGAGGTGAATCATGGCGGCAAAAAAGAAAGCAGCTAAGGCAAAAGTAGTTAAGAAAAAAGCAAAGGCAAAGAAAAAATAATTATACTTCTTTGATTCTGGATATCGGCCGGATCTCCCTTATGAACAGGAGAGATCCGGCCTTAGTTTTATACTGTAAATCAATACACACGGCCTAACGAGCAAAGCGCCTGCCCGCCAATTATCAGAGAGTGTTTGTTCCTCGTCCATTTGTTTGGGCTATCGGCTGTGGACTATTAAAATTGCTTAAAGCAAAAATGCCTCGTTGTAATGGGTGAGTTACGGGGGAAATTTTTACTAATTTAAGACTGTTAACGTAATGCGAAACGCAGTTGGAAAAATCTATTTTGGCTCATTCTCGACGGACATCCTGTCCGTC
>JAKLQT010000022.1 GCA_022013205.1 Candidatus Omnitrophota bacterium
ATTGTACAACTATCCCCGTTGGAATATGTGTAATACGCACAGCAGAATCTGTTGTATTTACATGTTGTCCGCCGGCTCCGCCGGATCTGTAAACATCGATACGCAAATCATCTTCCTTAACATCAATATTTATATCCTTATCTACCTCAGGGATAACCTCTACAGAGGCAAATGATGTATGCCTGCGTTTATTGGAATCAAAAGGAGAAATCCTTACCAGCCGGTGGACCCCGTTTTCGCCTTTAAGCTTGCCGTAAGCAAAAACTCCTTTAATCAATATTGTTGCACTTTTAACACCCGCTTCTTCACCCGGGAGCAGGTCAATATTATCCACTTCGAACGCGTTATTTTCCGCCCAGCGGCCATACATACGCAAAAGCATGCTCGTCCAGTCACAGGACTCAGTACCGCCTGCTCCGGCATGAACGCTTAAAAACGCGTTCGCGCGGTCCTCCTTTGCGGAAAGTAATAGATCGATCTCCAGTTTATCAACTGATTTCTCAAGATCAATAAGTTCAGATTTTATCTGGCTCAGAGTCTCAGTATCATCAGCGTCAACAAGTTCTATGAGTTCTCCGATATTCTTAACATCCGCTTCTGCTTTTTGGATAGGTTCTGCCTGGCGTTTTATATTTTTCAATTCCTGGATGATCTTATTCGCTTCTTCCTGATCACCCCAGAAATCAGGCTGGGCCATCTTTTGCTCTAGAGGAGTGATTTGGGAAAGTTTAGTCTCAAGGTCAAAGATACACCCTGAGTTGTTCAAATTTTTCGGAAATTTTGTTGAATTTTTCTTTTAACTCTTCGCGCATAGTATTCCTCCTAAGAATTTATTTTAACATAAATAAAAACACAACGCAATCTCAGAAACATGGAATTTACCCATTTTTAACTGTTAAAATTCTGTAACTATATAGTATTAAACAAGTACAAAAAAATGAGGAGGGGTAAATCCGCAAAAACAATTCTCTCTATCTGCTTCATAGTAAGTTATAATGTGATTTAAAAAATGGGTAAACTCCACATAAATTACTATTGGAAATCAACGTAAAATAATGTTAGAATTATTATATCGTGAAAAGGCCAATAAAAATAGTATTTATCTGCTTACTCCTATTCCATGCAATCAATAATATTTTATGGCTTTCCATAGATGGCAAACAACACATAGGCTGCTTTGTTATTTTTCATTTAGAACGTGCTCAGGAAATTCATGAGAACATCAACAGCCAGGGATATTTGCACCGCATTACGGCTATGTTAGCGTACTTAAGCCCTGAGCAGCTCAGCCAGAAAATTAGTTCAAATCTGCCCAGCGGGTACGCGATAATCACACTTTTTTTGTCACAAATTCTTTTTATACCGCTACATTTCATAGAGCTTACCAATCTTATTTATCTAGCTATACTGCTTTTATCAACTTACTTTTTAGCAAAACAACTATTTGACCGCAAAACCGCGCTCATATCGATATTCTTGCTTTCTTTCTATCCATACATTTACGGAATGAGCAGAAAATTCATAGCAGAAACAGCGCTGATTGCGATCACGGCATCAGCATACTATTTTCTGGTAAAAACTAACTACTTTAAGAATATCCGCTCATCAATAGCTCTGGGAACAGTTTCTTTTATCGCGATATTAATACAGCCTTTATACACAGCATTTATAAGCGGCGGCTTTTTGTATTCCGTGTTCAAAATCATTCAAAAAAAACACACCTTCCTGGCTAAACAGCTGCTTAATATATTCCTCTGTCTGTTAATCGCAGTCAGCGCGCTATTTTTCGCCTATGAGGACCTTCACAACTTAAAAATCAATCTTAATAATACTTTTGAGGATATGTATATTACCGCTACGACCTTCTCAAAAAACTTTATCGGCAATGCTGACAGCGGCGTTAATAATCTCTTTTTATATGCTTCGCCGAATGATCATTGTCCCTGCACCCAAGTCAGTGATCGTGGCATAAATCTGCGGTGTATATTTTTTTATTTCACACAGATGCTTGACATCCTTTCCCCGCTGCTGGGAATATTGTTTTGTATCTCAATCTTCGTTACTAAAAGTAACTCGGAAAAATATCCCGGCGCAAAAACATTACTTTTATTTTGGATCGGAATCTCTTATCTGTTTTTAATACTTATGCCGCAAAAATGGGCCAGGTTTTATACCGCAGCCGCACCGGCAATGGCTATATTAACTTCCGCTGGGATTATGCAAATTAAAAAAATTAAAATTAGAAAAATTGCACTTGTTTTACTGGCATTCATTGCTATAGTTCAGTTTTTTTTCTATTCCTATATATTGTATCCGCATACTCCGCCGCTTTGCATAATCAAAGAATATATCAACGCGCATAAGCCTTTAAAGACCAACTACAGCGAAACTGCATTAGAGATTGCTAAGAGCATTCATCTCACTGCAAAGGACAAATCCCGTATTAAGATCGGATTTTTCTCTCTGGTAACATTTAGTGACCGCTTTTCAGAGCGTTGGTACAATGACGCAACCTACTATTTTCGTTTTCTTCTTAACCTATACAAACAGCCAAACGCCTGCATAACGCTTAAATGGGCCTTAAGCGAAGAAATCATTAAAGAAGAGAGCTATGATTATATAATATTACTGCAGGATAATTTTATCTTGCCGGAAGAAATCTCGGATAATTACGAACTGATAGATAAGGCTCAGTTACATCCATCCGAAATATCTGTTTCACATTACAAGCTCAACAACTAATTCGGGGAGGTTTGCAGTTAAGGTCAAATATACTCAAATTGATCTGATATTTGCTTGATTTTTTTGGATTGTAATAGTACAATATAATTCCTCTTGCCGAAGTGGTGGAACTGGCAGACGCGCATGGTTCAGGGCCATGTGTCCGCAAGGACGTGTGGGTTCAAATCCCACCTTCGGCACCATAAATAAGCACATAACTTATACGACCAACGGAAGAATAAGTTATAAGTGCGCATTTATCCCGAAGCGTAGAGGGAAATTGTCAAAGAGAATTTCCCGATGGTTACGCAAGGGGAAAATACTAAAACATAAGTGGGATTTGAATGCAAAGAGATAATTTGAGATAGAAGCATATCACAATAAAGATTATTATTTGGATGACGGAAGAAAAGAAATATTCTTACTGCAGAAAGATTCTTCGCGCAAAACCCCTTTAATAACTACAAGATCCTCTACCGCGATCGCACTTAAGCTCTGAGATTCATCCTCAGAATTCATTCTGTTTACGATTACAGTATCCGAAGGCACCAGCACCGTTACCTGCTTATTGATATAAGGCAGATATACTTCTAAAGTATCCTCAGTCAGGCTCTTTACAATACCGCTGATTTGAAAGGGAGGAGCGTACTCCTGCTCAGCAAACGCCATTACCCCAACAAACAAAAAAGCAACTGCAGATAAAACTATCAGGTATTTTTTTAATTTCATTCTCTTCTCTTTTCTATTTGCAACGGGAGGGGACAAGCCCCTCCCCTACAACCTTATTATCATACCCTTAATCGCTGCTTTTTATTCGCTAAACGCTAATTGCTATTCGTTGTTTTTAGCCATTAACCGAATTTATAGGCTTTTCTAACCGGCTCTTCTACTATCCATGTGCATGATAAGCCTTTAGGAAACACTACCAGGTCTTTGGACTGAAAACTGACTTCGCCTTCATCGGTTTTAACTGTTACCTTCCCTTCATATATATAACAGGTTTCTTTATCCGAATATGTCCATTCAAAAGTGCTCTTTTCGCACTCCCAGATTCCCCAGTTTTTTATATCTAAGGCATCAAGCTCTTCCTGTGTCGGCTTTTTTACAGTAATTTCCACAACAACACCTCCTTAATGAGCACGTCATTTATGGAACGCAGTGAACATAAATGACTGTGCGAATTAACTCCGTGTAATATGATTAAGTGTATTTATTATAACTGTTCCATCGAATAAATTCAAACTTTCTATTCTCTTATAGACAGGATACTTGCCGGATGCAGTGTCCAGTCACCATATCTCTGATTAATATCATCCTGGGCGTTAGATAACTGCTTGCGCTTTTTTTGATCCGCAAAAAGAAAGGACCCTGTATAAGCTCCTAACCCTCTCGCGGTAACCCCCAAGGCCCGTATCTGAATGTTACGGGCTTTCAGCTTATCCAGTATAAAAAGCGCCCTCAGAAACAGAGCAGCCGAATCATTGGTAAATTCCTTAAAGTTTTTTTCCTTGGATACAAATTCAAGGCCGGGTTTGCGCAGATAAATATGCAGTATGCTTGATTCCAGTTTATACCGTCTTAGACGGGAACCTACCATCTCACACAAAAGGCGCAGCCATGCCTCTACTTCATGGCGGGCATATATGTTACGCGGCAGGGTATAAGAATGCCCTACAGATTTAGGCGCTGCATCAACCTCATGAAACCAATGTATATCATCTTCCATAAACAAAGAGGGGTTGGCAGCAGCAAACATCCACAGCCCCACTTTACCGAATTTATCCGCGTAGAAATCCTCAGGAATCCTGCGCATATCAGAATAAGAAAAAATTGAATAATTATTTAAACGCTCCGTCAAGTGCCTGCCGATACCCGGGATTTTCTCAACTGGCAGGTCTTTAAGAAAACAGGCAATATCACCTATGTCCATTATCACCATGCCGTCAGGTTTTTTAAGCGAAGACGCTATCTTCGACATCAAGCGGTTCACAGATATGCCGATAGACCCGGTTATATCAAAACTGCTTTTTATATTATTTTTTATATCCATGCCCAGTTCAAGATAAGATCCATAACTTTTATCAAGCCCGCTGACATCCAAATAAAATTCATCCACAGATGCCTGCTCTACCTGCGGGCTGTAATTATGCAGTAAATTCCCGATCTGCTTGGACACATAAAGGTATTTAGCTGAATCAGCCGCGACAAATTCCGCATAAGGACAAATACGAAACGCCTCCTGCGTACTCATGCCTGAGTCTATACCTAATCTTTTTGCCTCATATGACGCGGCGCAAACAACGCTTCTTCTTTTGTCCGCTCTGCCACCGACAATTAAAGGTTTGCCCTTTAAGCGTGGATTCACCGCCTGCTCAACTGAGGCAAAAAAAGCATCCATATCGATATGCAGTATTTTACGTTCATGCTTCATAATTAAAAATTTAAAATAGTCACAAATCCCTGCAGTTTGTTATTAGCTCATGGCTTACTTACTAAGGTTATCACAACCAAAGTCCGACGGATGATCGTTCCCGCTGTAAAACAAAGCGGTCACTAGGACGACGGACGTACACTCTTTCCTTTCGCTAAAAACAAAATTGTTCATTGCTACATTGCTTTTTCGTCCTTCGTCCCAGCCTTGCAGCTTTTCGGCAGGCGGTCGTCCCTCGTCTCTCGTATTGAGCTCAGCTATGCGTCTTCTAAAATCACTCTCCAGCGGAAATTTCCAGGAATAAAACAAATTGTATATTGAGTATCATTGCTATCTGTCACGCTGAACAAATGAAATGCTTCTGCGCCTTTTTTCTCCTGCCAGGAAAATTGCACATTTTTAATTATGTGTTTATTCCCATGCAAAAAAAACCAGAGGGGGAAAAACCCTCCCCGTTTAAACGAGACAACAACATCTATCGCTTGTCCGCAAAAGGCATCATCCTGAGGAAGAGGCCTGTCCCAACGTGCTTCTGGATTAAACATATTTTCTTACTGCGGTAATCACCTTACCGATTATTTGCGAGCGTTCATTTAATGAGATTATTGAATAATTTTTATTCGCCGGTTCCAGGAAGAATTTATTTTCTCTGCTTCTTAATATCTTTACTGTTACTTCTCCGTCAACCCGGCAGACAACTATGTCCCTGTCCTGAGCGCAGGGCTGTTTTTTAACCAGGACCAGATCATCCGGCATAATACCCGCGTCAATCATACTGTCTCCATGCACCCGTAAAAAAAACAATTCATCTTTCTGGGCAAACAGTTTATCCACATTAAAATAATCCTCAATATTTTCAATCGCTAAAACCGGCACTCCCGCGGGCACACGGCCTAAGATCGGAATCGTCAGCATGGCTTTTTCCGTTAATTCTATTGCCCTTGATTTTTTTTCCTCAAGCAGGATATATCCTTTTTTGCACAGCGCGGTTAAATAGTCCCGCACCGTACCTGTTGAGGAAAACCCAAATTGAGCAGCTATTTCCCTGATAGTCGGCGGCAGGCCTTCGCGTATCATTTTTCTGATATACATGAGCACTTCCTGCTGTTTATTAGTCAATTCCATCCCTACCCCCTTAATGAGCACGTCATTTATGGAACAACGTGAACATAAATGACTGTGCGAATTAACTCCGTGGAATATGAGGGAAATTGTCGTAAGAGAATTTTCCCATGTTTATGAAACGGAGTAACACGCTTATCCCACCCCTAAGCAAAGAACACTTTGACTACGCTCAGAATGAACGCAGTGAACATAAATGACTGTGCGAATTAACCGCAAAGCTTAAACTGAAATTATCGCCAAAAAATTTCGGCTTGTCTAAGCAAGAGAACACTTCCTTACTTGTATCTTTTTTTTGATATTTTAATAGTACCACACATCCGTGTGGGTTGTCAAGCAAAAAAATAAGGCCCCAACTCCTGGATAGAAACCACTTTTCCTTTGCATATCAAACAGTTAGGGGGAATTGTATTTGCGGATTTTAATTAGTCGATTTACAAGGATGTGTAAAAATCGACTGATTACCTCGCAGACAGCCATGGATGGCTGTCGAGAATGAGTAAATACAATTTCACCTGGCTGTTTATCCCGATTTACCTCTTAAGTAACTTTTTCACCTTTTAAGTGATTAGACTTCTTTCTCTAAATACTTGCTATTCCTACCTCTATCTTCCCTTCTATAATTATATTCAGGAGTCAGGGATAAGGCTCTTTCTTATTTAGTGTGGACTTCAAATAAAGATTATGGGGGAATTTTTAAGCGCACTCACAAATTTAGGCAAATCTGCGTTATGTTTTTGGGTACCCTTTTGGGCGCAAAGACTGTCTGAGCCCTTGACATTCTTAATGTCAAGGGAGAGTTTCTGCAGCGCCAAAAACATAACGCAGATTTGCCGGTTCCGCTGTTTTTTAGCGGGCCTGTCCAGCTGCTTTTTAGCGGGGAAAATTTGTTGTGAGCGTAAAATTTACCCATCATCTTGTCACAACTTCACTTATGCAACATTCTCCACATTTATTGCGAAAGAACCAAAAATAACGATAACTCAAGTAACTGTAATTAGTGTATTTATACTAAATAGACCTCTGAATAATAAGAGTTCTTAATACCTCACTCTAATTCCGCCCAGGCAATATTCCCCGCCAGTATCGTCTGGATCAACAATATTAAGATTATTTTCTTAAATTTACTCGTTTTTCTTTTTAACTTTTAATATGTAACTTTGGCCTGCAGCCTACGGCTTGAAGCCTATAATTTATAACTTTCCACTTTTTACTTTCAACTTATTACTTGATGCGACCCACACCCTGTACCTTAATTCATATCGCCTGCTCAATTATAATAAGCTGATTTTGTGAAATTTGTCTTCTTTGTAGATTGTTAATCTTTGTAACTTTATACGCAATCCAATCGTGTGAAAAATGAGAAATTGGTTCAGACCCCATATCTCTTTGAGGATCTTTAACTCTTAAATCATAACCCATTTTTTTAAGGTAACGTAATTGATTCATCGTGCGCCTCTTCTCAGCATTAACCATTTCCATATGATTGTACCATCCGATAATTAAATGTCCTCCTATTCGTAACATCTTTATTGCTTGGCGCATTGCCAGCTGTTTTTCCCAATCAGGTATGCCCGGATCAGAAAGAAAGCTCATCATTACTACCGCATCCACAGTTCCTGGCTTTATCTTTGCTTCCTGAATTGTCATATCTGAGGGCGGCATAACTTGTATACTGCCTCGCCCCCCTCGCAGCGATTCAGCCAGTTGTTTCCAGTCCTGGTTATTTTTCCATCTTGGTTCCAAAATCACAACCTCAGCCCCTAAATACAGCGCCAGCCATTCCCATGAAATAATGGGAAAATTCTTATTTTCTTCCTGAAAAGCCTTGAATCCTTTTATTCCACCGGGGCCGAATGAAACAACCCGGCTGCCGGTTCTGATTCCTAGTCTTCTTAGTACCCCTTCCGCCTGATCTAAAAAGGAGCTATCCGGCTGAATCTTTAAAACATCACCATTAATAGAAAAATCAGCTAATATAATCTCCTCCACTCCATGAGAAACCTTGCCTTTAGGCAATTCATGCATTATTTTTTGCAGCTTTTCTCCCAAGCCGTTGACCTGATATATCCACTCTATGAATATTTTTGTATTACTATATTTCTTTGACAAAGCAGCGTGAAAAATAGCTATAAGTTTTGGAAGATTTTTTCTTAAAGAATATATGTTTACCCCCCGTAACAATCTGTACCATTGCGCGTGTGACGCCAGGTGCGGATCGATCAGAACTCCGTTATTGGCTCTTTTTGATTTTTCATGTTTTCTTCTGCTATCCTCCTTAAGGATCAAAATCAGAGAAACCCAGTTTTTTTCTATACTGACAATATAAGGACAAAGGTCTGCAAAAAATTCATTAATACTTGCGATTTGTCTGCTCTTATCGCTTTTCTCCTTGTCATTAACCATATTAGAGCGTATGTTATGGCCCAATTCATGCAATATGCTTATCCATAACATTTCAACCCATTTGGGATTTTTCGGATTTACATAATAATGGAAATTTGCCGTAGCCATCTGGTGCCTGGCAGGGCGGATAAAGGACTCTTTCATTATCTTATCTGTAACAACATTTAAAACATCTTTGTTATAAAATTCCGCGCTCTTAAAAAGCTCAATAAATAATGCAATGCTTAATATTTTAAGTTTCTTATCCGCCGCGTTTTTTGTAAATATAGGAATATAATTTTTTGCCGCCTTTTTATCTGAGTACAACTTATCAAGAATTGCTGCGGCAGCTATGTATATATCCTGCCGGGAAAAATCCCTCTCTCGTAAGCTAGCTCCGAATTTATGCAAAATATTTTCATACTCATCAAAACTTCCGGCATTAACCGCTGATACCACTGTTTCATCTAAAACCAGCTGAAACGATTTTTGGTATATTCCCACCTGCAGCTGGAGCTTAGGCGAAAGGACAGCAGCTAGATCTGCCCGCTCATACAGCCCTTCGGCTAAGGCGCCATAGGGCAGCAGCAATGTCTGGATTAGTATAACTGAGATTATTTTTAGTCTTTTTTTCATATTTTTCTAACTTTAAGTCATTTAGTATTGAAACGTAGAGTTTTTAATGTCCTCTTTTTTCTGTCAACCTTTTTCTGGATAACACACTAATTTTTACCCCCTTTAGCCTACCCCCTGCTCCCTTTTATTTAGATCGACTGTTCTGTTAACTCAAAAATTTTGCTAAAATCA